>NZ_ANKP01000244.1:0-65870 GCF_000319775.1 Cupriavidus sp. HMR-1 | reverse complement strand
AGCGCAGCGCCTTCACCGACGGCGCGCGCGTCGGCAAGACCGACCCGTACACCGATGGCGCAAAGGTCGGCAAGGCTGACCCGTTCACCGACGGCGCCAAGATCGGCAAGTTCGATCCGTACACCGACGGTGCCCGCATCGTCGCCGGTCTGGACCGCACCGGTGTCTCGAGCGAACCGGCCCGCAAGGTTGACCCGTACCTCGACGGCGCCAAGGTCGGCAAGTTCGACCCGTACACCGACGGCGCACGCATGGTCGCCGGCCTGGATCGCACCGGTGTATCGAGCGAACCGGCCCGCAAGGTTGATCCGTACTACGACGGTGCCCGTACCGGCAAGTTCGACCCGTACACCGAAGGCGCAAACGCCTAATACAGATCAGGCCACCGACGCGGTACACGTGCCGCGCCGGTGGCCGACACCAACATCTGGAGTGTCATCATGAGTCTGCGTGACAGTGCCCTGATTCTGGGTGGATGGGTGATGCTGGCCCTTGGCAGCGGCGCCCTTGTCTCGCTCGTTGCAAAGTCGCTGTCGATCTGAGATAGCGAAAATCGGAGGGTCCCCTGCGAAAGCGAAAGTTGGGGACAGTCGCCATGAAAACGTCGTCCGTACGCGAACAACTGCTTGAACACGCTTCGGTGCTGATGCGACGGCGTGGCTATAACGGCTTCAGCTATCGCGACCTCGCGGAGCTGGTGGGCGTGAAGACCTCGAGCATTCATTACTACTTCCCGTCCAAGGACGACCTGGTGCTGGAAGTGGTACATCAGTACCGCCAAACGTCGGTGGCCCGCCTCGCGGCGATCGACACCTCGCTGCCACTGATCGAACAGGCGCGGAAGTATGTGCTGCCGCTGAGCAATGGCATCGACCTCGGGCAGATCTGTCTGATCGGCATGTTGGCTGCGGAGGTGATGGTTCTGCCGCAAGCGGTTCGCGCGCTGCTGCAGGAGCATTTCCAGGCGAACGAGAACTTCATCGCCGACATGCTGCGCCGCGCCGAGGCAGAACGCGGCCAGCAGTACCCGGTGCCGCCCCAACTGCTGGCCAAGGTGCTCTATGGCGCGATCCAGAACGGACTGATCACCGCGCGGATGTCCGGCTCGAACGATCGAATCGACGCCGCAGCGAATATGCTGATTGGCGCCGTTGGCGGCTCGATGTGCGCCATCGAGGAACACGAAGCCGTGGCCGCCTAGGCCTGACATTACCGCTTTCGGCGCATTCAGGCGCCCGACGCCCGCCGTCTTGCTCTCGCGGCGGGCGTTGTTTTCGTTTTCGCTTCCGCCCCCATCTCTATTTCCACCCACGCCGGTGCATGATCGCTCGCGTGCGGCTCGCCTCGCCATTCCATGACTTCTGCACCTGCCAGACCGCGCCATAGCCAGCCGCGTGGAGTTCTGCCGCCGGGAATGATTCGTCCACGGCCTTGAGTTCCTGCAGGCAGACCACGTCGGGCTGCTCGCGCTCCAGCCATGCCAGCTAAGCGTGGTCGGCCCGATGCATGGTCGGCGCCAGGTCCTGCAACAGTTGCACGGTGATATCAGGCGAATGCAGGACAGTGCCGCCGTGGCGTGAAACGAAGTGCCGGGCCGCCATCACATCCTCGAACGCCGGCAAATTGCCCTGACGCATCGGCCCCGGAACCGACGAACCCTGCACGTAGACCGCCTCGTTGGTGGCGATCCATTGACCGCCCTCGGTCGCGCGCACATAGCTCGCGGCAATCTCGCTGGCGGCTCGGCTGGGCGCATATCGTGGCAGGTTGCGCAGGTAAATGAAAAGACTCAGCGGCGAATCGAAGAAATAGGCATCGCCGTCGGCGAAGATCACCTGCGCGGCCCATTCCGGCACCCGCGACGGGAACGCGCCGCACACCGGGCACCGCGCATTGACTGGAACGGCGCGCGGGGCGTCAGGTGCGATGCCGGACGCTGGGTCATAGGGCGTGGCCGGAGCGACAAAGCAGATATCCGTGGGTACCTGCGGATTGGCGCGGACCCTTGCGTGGAAGACGTACCAACCCATGGCTCCCAGCACCAACGTCAGCAATAGCGCAAGACGGAGAACGCGCACGGCTACATCCGCTTGTCGTGCAGTGCCCCGCCGCTGAGGTCAACCATCTCGGGCGTGACTTCCGCGAACCGCAGCATCTTGCCGCCATATTGCTCCACGAAGGTGCGGGCATCGGCCTCCTGCTGGAAACTGGCAAGCGTCGGGCCCATCGAGCCATGACGCTTGCTGCCCTGGACATAGAAGCCCGTCCGGGCATCGAACCAGTTGCCGCGGGGGCGCTCCCAGTCGGCCTTCGCCATATCCTGCACGAACACGGCGCGAATCGGCCTTGCCTGCTCCGGCCGCAGCAACGTGTTGAACATCTCAACCGTGTCGCAACACCAGTGCGGCCGCGCGTCTCCGGTGTAGTAAAGCTGGGCCTTCGGACCTGGGTAGTCGCCCAGCAACATGCCATCGAGGTCACAGGACGTGGCGGCGTCGATCTCCGCCGGGACGATGGTGGTGTCGGTTTGCTTGCTGCACGCAGCCATGGCGAGCAGGCCAGCCGACCCGGCCAGGGCAACCACCAGAAGGCGGCGACGTTCGTGGTTCATAGTCGAAATCTCCAGGCAGCCAGCGCCAGCGGGGCCCCGATCCAGCCCAGCATCGCGCCGCCCATGGCCCAGGGGTTGCCCAAGGCGGGCGGAACGATGCTGACCAGACCCTGCAGGCCACGCAATTGCTCCAGCGAGAACACGTTGAGAATGCGGAAAATATCGGTCGGATTCAGGAGCAGCACGTAAGCCAGCGCCTCGCCGCCGAAGCTGCCACCGCTGGCTACCAGCAAGCCGAGCATCAGCAGGTCGAACACCAGTACAAAGCCGAACCACAGGCCGATGGCGGCTCCGGACGCGCGCGTGCGGTCTCGGCTGGTGACCGAGATCAGCAGGGACAGGCTGAGAAACACCAGCCCCAGCAGTATCGAACTGACCACGAAGCCAAATGCGTGGTACAGCCCGACCCAGCCAAACTGTTGCCAGAGCAACACGACCATCAGCGCGAATCCGGCCAGCGTGGAAAGCGTAAGCGCCACCGCCAACCCAAGGTATTTGCCAAGCAACACTTCGAACCGCGTCACCGGCAAGGCCAGCAACAGGTCCAGCGAGCCGCGCTCGCGCTCGCCCACCACAGCATCGAACCCGAGTAGTAGCGCGATCATCGGGATCAGGTAGATGACCAGGCTGACCAGGCTGGTAATGACGAACTCCAGCGAGCGCGGCCCTAGCGTCCCTTGCTCGGCGCCACCGAAGTAGCAGATCACCAGCGAGAACACCGCGAACACCGTGGCCACCGCCAGTACCCAGCGATTACGCAGACGATCGCGCAACTCCTTGGCCGCGAGGGTGGCCACCTGCCTGCACTCGATAGCCATCACGCTGCCTCCTTCAACCCGAAGAACACATCTTCCAGCGTCGGTTCCTGGATTTGCAGATCGAGCAGACGCCCGCCCATGGGATGCAGCGCCGCCAGGACCTGCATCTTGAGAGACCGCCTGCACCGCAAGATCAACTCATACTCGGCGCGCCCGTTCTCGAGTTCGACGCCCTGCGCGCGCAGTGGCGCAAAGTGCTGCCACAACGCGGCACGCGCGCCGCGCTCGACGCGCAATGCCAGCGTCACCGGCAGATCAAGCTGCCGGCGCAACTCGGCCACGCTGCCCACGGCCAGGATGCGGCCGTTGCCCATGATGGCAAGGCGATCGATCCGTTGCTGCAACTCCGCCAGAATGTGGGAAGTGATCACGATGGTGACGCCCTGCTCGCGCAGCGCCTGAAGCATGGCGTAGAAGTCGTGGATGGCCGCCGGATCCAGCCCATTGGTGGGCTCGTCGAGAAAAACCACGCGCGGCGACCCGAGCAGCGCCTGCGCGAAGCCGAGCCGCTGCCGCATGCCCTTCGAATAGGCCCGCACCGGCTTCTCCGCCGCACCAGCCAGCCCTACGCGCGCGAGCAGCGGCTCGCAATCCGCCAATGGCGCCCCTTTCATCCGGCCGAAGAAACGCAGCGTCTCGAGTCCGCTCAGGTTGTCGTAGAGCACCAGATTCTCCGGCAGGTAGCCGATCTGGCGGCGCGCTGCCCTGAACGCGGCTCCACGCACGGATGCCCCGGCGACGTGAATATCGCCTGCGCTGGCGGCGATCAAGCCCAGCATCATCCTGAACAAGGTGCTCTTGCCCGCGCCGTTATGGCCGATCAACCCGAACAGTTCGCCGTGACCGATTTCCAGATCGACGTCGTCGACGGCCCGGACAGCGCCATAGTCCTTGCAAACGCCACGCAGCGCGATGGCGGCCTGCCCTTCAACGTGAGTGTGCTCTGTCACGCCAGGTACTCCAATTCTTGTTGACGGGCTGCGCCCGCGGATAGGCGTCGACGACGGTCGGCACGCGCAGAACCGGGAACTGCCGGCTCACGAAGCGCAGAGCCTGCACGGCTGGGCTGGCCAGTAGCAACTGGACACCCGGATGACGCCAGATCAAGCGGTCGACGACATCGCTGGCCTCATAGGGCAGATCGCCAATGCCATCGCCATCGCGGTCCCAGCCGAGGTAGTCGCTCCAGAAGTTGCCCTGATCGCGTTCCGACGGTTTGCGCCCGCCCCAGGGTTCATCGCGCGCGCCCAGATAGCGCACCTGTTCCCGGTTGCCGATGAAGTCGTTGCCCTGCACCACGTTGCGCGTTGATCCTGCCGAAAGGTGGACGCCAACCTGATTGCCGATGACCAGGTTGCCGCGCAACTCCGTGTATTCGACGTCGTAGATGAAGAACCCACGGTCATTGTCGGCGACGACATTGTTCTCGACGCGTGAGTCCTGCAGCGTGCGCAGCATGATGCCGTGGTCGGCATTGCCCCAGGTCCGGTTGTTGCGCACGACCTGGTCGCGCACCTCCATCAACGCCAGCCCACCGCGATTGTTATAGCTGTCGTTGTCCTCCCACAGGTTGTAGTAGGAGTTCATGTAGTGTGTGCCGTAGCGGCTATGGTGCAGCCGGTTTCCCTTGAAGATCGCGTGGTGCGACACATCGACGTAGAGCGCATCGCGCACGAAGCTGATGTTGTTGTCGATAATGCGGGCGCCTTTGGTGTTGTAGAGCTGCACGCCATTGCCGCGCTGCGCGGAGTTGTAGTCGCGCTTGCCGGTGATGGTATTGCCTTCGACGCGCACGTCATCCGCCTTTTCGATCCACAGGCCGAACAGGTTGTAGGTCAGGTCGCAATGCCGCACCACGGCGCGGTGCGCTCCCGGCAGGATATTGATGCCCGCGTTCTGGTCTTTCAGGCTGTCTCCGGAATCGCGCACGATCAATCCCTCGATGACGACGTCCGGCGCGGTGACGCGCAAGGTGTCCCCGTGCTGGCCGCCGCTGATCGTCGGACGATCCACCCCGCGCAGCGTCAGGGCCTTGCCGATCACGAAGTTGCCCGTGTACGTGGCGCGTTCGATCTCCAGCACATCGCCGGGCCGGGCCGCATCGATCGCCGCCTGAAGCGCCTGCCCGGGCGCAACCCGCACGGTTGCGGCCTGCGCGCCCGTCAGCCATCCCGCAAGAAGAATCAGAATCGGGACCCACTTCATATCTGGAGCAACCCAAGCGCCTTCAGCATCAGGAACAACGCGGCGCCAATCAGCAGGTTCTTGAATCCGACGTAGCTGAGCATGTCCATCACGGTCGCGCGCCGGTAGTTGGAACGCCACCACGGGCCATCCTTGACGTACCGCTTGCCGGACAAGCGAATCAGCACCTCGTAGACGCTCCAGCCGAACCACCATGCGATGATGGCGCCCGCCGACAACTGCCCCATGGCAGCCAGCACCCACGCCACGCTGGCCGCCAGCGCGAGCGAGATCCCGGCAATCTGCAAGGCACGGGCGGATGCCCAGCCGTCGCTGCTCCATGGCCAGAGGTGGTCGCGCAATTCCAGCAGGAGCCAGTGCGCACCGCGAGCCCCATCGCGCCCCTGCGGGGAAACGCGGTCGGTCTGCATGCGCGGGTCCGGCCCTTGCGCGACGCGCGGATTCATGGGCACTGGCTGGATCGGAATGTAGTAGCCATCCAGGCCAATTGGCGTGATTTCCAGGCCGTCTCGCTCGCGCCGCTTGCGCTCCTTGGCCAGCGGCGGGCAGCCTTTGACGTCGGTGTACAACACCATGCAATCCAGGCAATGCAGGCATTCGCGGTGATCGATACGGCCATCCGCGTCAATCGCCTGCGAGCCGCAGCCAACCGCGCATGCCTTGCAGCTATTGCAGTCCTGCTTGCGACGCAGGCCGAACCAGCGGAAGGTACTCGGCATGGCCAGCGCCGCGCCGAGCGGGCAGATGTACTTGCAGTACGGCCTCTCGATAAACAGTGACAGCCCGAGCAACGTGCAGACGAACAGCCCATACGGCCACGCCCGGTTGCTGATGCCCACAAGGAAGGTCGTCTTGAACGGCTCCACCTCCGCGAGCTTCTCTGCCAGCCCCATGGAGAACACCGATACCGTCAGCAAACCGAAGAAGATGATGTACTTCAACCACTTCAGCCGGTCGTGCCAGGCCCGCGGCAACGGTCGCTGCCATCGCTTGAAGCCGATCCGGCCGCCAATCTTGTGGATGGCCTCGGACAACGATCCAAATGGGCACAGCCAGCCGCAGAACAGGCCGCGTCCGAACAGGAACACGGTCAGGATGATGAAGATCCAGAAGCAGAAGATGAACGGGTCGGTCAGGAACAACGACCAGGTCCACTGGAACAGCAACGCGTGGAACCACGTCAGCACCTGCGTAATCGAGGGCTGCGCCATCGCGCCAAAGCCAACAAACCCAATGCTCAAGGCCCACGCGCTGTACTTGAAGAGGTTAACCGGCCATTTGTTCTTGTGGGTCGAACGGCGCGTCAACCGCTCACGCATGGCATACACCACCCCGACCACCAGCAGCAGGGCCACGAACAGTGCGATCTCGATTGCACGCGCACGCCAGATGCGACGCCAGGGTGCCTCCGGTTCCTCGATGCGTGGACGTCCATCCTGAAGCAGCTTGTCGGGCATCCAGTACGGTGCATCGAACGTGACAAAGCTGCGCACGCCTGACGCACGATCGACCCTGTTTCCCAGGAACGACAGCTTCCACGGATACGCTGGAGAGAACGCCGGAGAACGGATGATGAAGATTGCCGATTCGGTATAGGCAGGCGCACCTTGGGCCTCCAGCCCATACAGGTTCAGGTAGTCCGAATCGCGGAACGTGAACGAGTCGGCCCCCTGCTTGATCTGGATGCGATCGTAGATGCCGCCGCGCACGAACCCCGATCCCTTGAACGACGCCGCACCCGCCGTCCGGATCACGAAGATCGCGTGCTCGTCAGGCTTGAGTTGCGAATGCAGGTTGTTCCATGCCAACTGGCCGAGCAGGCTCGCGCCCAGGTCAGGATGATTGATATCGCCAAACCAGAGTTCGATAAACGGCTCCGAAGCGCGTTCCAGTCCAAGCTGTTCAGGCCGGATCAACAACCGCTGCACGCTGCCTTGCTTGACGGCATCGGCCCAGCTCATGGGCTTGCCAGTCACCGCGTACCGCGCCGGTTCGCGTCGTGCCTGCTCAAGGATGCCGACCTCGCGCGCCACGGCTGCCGTGGCGGTGGTCAGCACCTGGTTCTGGGCGATCACGGTCACGGTCGCCCCGGAAATCGCATCGACCCCAAGCACGCCCTCGTCGGGTCGCGACTGCCCCACTTCGATCTTGTCCTTGACCGACGTCCCGATGTACTGCTTGTTGAAATCCAGCAACGCGGATTCCGGAATCCCCAGCAGCAGGATCGGCTCCGAGTGCTTCAGCACCTTGATGCCGACATAGTGCCCCTGCGTATCCATGCCGATCAGCGTCACCACCGGCTTGCCCGAGTACGCCGGGATGTCGGTGATATCGGTGGACAGCATCACATAGCCCAGCAACGGCGCCTTGCCATCCTGCCCGGGACCGTAGGCTTCCACATACGGCGGCTGCCCCTTGCGCTCGGAAAAGCGCATGGCGCCGGGAAACACGTCGGCGCATGGCACAAGCGCGCACATATCCCTGGCCTCGGCCAGATTCGGCGGCAACGCGGCCTCATAGGCGGCGTGATCCGCCAACGCGGTCTGCGCGCACAGGAACAACAGCAGAAAAAATGCGGCCAACTTGGCCGCGAACTCCTGATTACCGGACTGCATCGTGCTTCATCGTCGCGTGCGCCGAAAGCCGGCACACGCGCGCCTCCTGTCAGAGTCAGGCTTCAACAATCATGCGACTGCGCATTTCGAGATGCAGTGCATGGCAGAAATGCGTGCAGTAGCACCAGAACACGCCTGGCTTGTCGGCAACGAACGTTACCGACGCGGTTTCCTGCGGATTGACGATGAAGTTGACGTTGTACTTCGGTATGGCGAAGCCATGCGTCAGATCCTCGATCTTGTCCAGATTGGTAAGGATCAGCGTCACCTCGTCGCCCTTCTTGAGCTTGAACTCGCGCAGACTGAACGCAGGCGCCTGAGACGTGATCTTCACCGTCACCTTCTTGCCATTGCGGAACACGCCAGACTCTTTCGGATCCTTGATGGCCAGCGGGAAATCGTCCAGCGCGTAGACCTGCTTCGGGTGCAGCAGCTCGCGCTTGAAGATGATGAAGTCGTGCGGCTCCGAACGAACCGGATGATCCTGCAACAGCATCATCTTCTCGCCGGAGATGTCGATGAACTGCTCGTTCTCCGGGTGTAGCGGCCCAACTGGCAGGAATCGGTCCTTGGAAAACTTGCAGCCCACGGCCAGGAATTTGCCGTCAGCCGCCATGGTCTCGGACTGCGAGGCACTCAGGTGGCCTGGCTGATATTGCACGTCCAGCCGGTCGACCACGTACTTGGCGGACTTGTCACCTTTGTGGAACTTGATTGCGGAGTCGACGTTCCACTTGACGATCTGGCTGTCAAGGAACAGCGTCGTATAGGCATTGCCGCGCCCGTCGAATGCGGTGTGGAGAGGCCCAAGACCCAGTTCGACTTCGGCCACGATGGCATCGTCGATCTTTGTAAGCTTGCCATCGAACCAATCGAGGATCTTTGCCAGCTCGATCACAGTGCCGGTCGGCGAAAGCTTGCCGGAACAGATGAAATACTTCCCGTCCGGGCTGGCATTGACACCGTGTGGATTCTTGGGCACCGACACATAGCCTGTCAGCGCAGTTATCGGGTCTGCATTGGATGCACGCGTGCCGTCCACCACCGGCACCTTGGAATCACCGATGGTCTTGAACTTGCCGGCCTTGACGGCCTCCTCGATGCGGGCGACGTTGAAGAACAGGCAGGCATCGCGCTCGGCGGACATCATGTCCTCGTAGTGCACACCCATCTCGGTGTTGTACTGGTTGGTGGCGGCGAGCTTGCCGTCATACGACGTCGCCACCAGATCGCAGTTGCCGTCGATCAGCACCTGCCAGCGCACCTCCATGGTCTCGGCATCGACACAGGTGAAAAGCGAGTGGTACTTGCTGCCGTCTTCCGTCGGCACATTGGGCAACGGGATCGAGAATTCGCCGCCGCAAAACACGCGTGTCGTGTAGTTGATCTTCGGATCGACCGGATCTCGCTTGTCCGGAAAGATGCCGTGGAAGCCCTGGACGTTGGGCAGTTCCGTAATCTTGTCGCAGATGAAGTAGTCCAGCCGCACGCGAGCCAGACGCGCATTGATCTTGTCGTTGATCCACGCGTAGCGGCCATCGTAGTTGCCGTCCTTATAGGAAGCGTGGACGTGGTGGGTATCGCCCACCGTGTATCTCAGCGTGCCGTCCGGCTTGGTGCCCATTACCTTCCTGGACTCATTGGTAATGCCCCAGCCCACCAGCGCATCCGGCACGAAGCACGGGATACGATGAATCTCGCGGCCTGATGGCATGCCGAACACGCGCATATCGCCGGTATGGCCGCCGCTCCAAAGACCGTAGTACGTATCAAGTTCACCTGGCTTCGGGTGCAGGCCCGCGATTTCGTGTCCGGCTGCAGCCGGCGCCGCAGCGCCCGCCGCCTGGGCACTGGCTCCCGCGGCTGGCGTTCCCTTGTCCGTGCAGGCCACCACCGTCGCCAGCCCGGCCAATGCCGCCGTGTTCATGAAGCGACGTCGCCCCAGCACGCTGGGCGCATTGTCCTGCGATGTCGTTAGCGAATCTTGCTTGGTCATCATCGGTCCTTGAATCGAATCTCACATGGCCGGACGCGAGCGCGCCAGCCGTCTTTTCCTTCTCGGTCTCTCTTCAACATCTCGACCCCTCTGCGGTTCTTCAACTTCTCTTGGCAGAGCGATCTTCCGCTTGCGTTTGGGGTAGGCGCTTGACATAAGTCATGTGCATCACAAAATAGGCATTTGTAATGCATGTTTGCAGGAGCAAAACATCCACAATGCGGAGCGTGTTGATTCACGAAGCTTTGATGCCCCGCTAAAAGGAGAAAACGATGCGTATCAAGACCCTGTTGCTGACACTGATTTGCGGCGCCGTTCTGGCGGCCTGCGGACAAAAGGAAAGCGCCGCACCTGCGCCGGCCGAGGCCGCCGCGGCACCGGCTGCCGCACCTGCCGCTACTGCGGCCACCACCAGCGAACCCGAGAACGCGCTGGGCAAGCGCACGTATGGCTCGGTTTGCTCGATGTGCCACGCGGCAGGCGTGGCCGGCGCACCCAAGCCAGGTGACAAGGCCGATTGGGGGCCGCGCATCGCCCAAGGCAACGACACGCTTTACAAGCACGCAATGGAAGGCTTCACCGGCAGCAAGGGATCGATGCCCGCGCGCGGTGGCTCAACGGCGTTGCCGGATGAAGCTGTCAAGGCAGCGGTGGATTACATGACAGCACAATCCCACTGATGCCATGCACGCGCTATCTCCTTCCGGCCTTGCCCGGCGGCGCTACCTGACGGCAGCACCGCTGCTTGCCGTCGGCATGTTCGCCCTGCCGGCATTGGCCGATGCATCGGTTCGGCACGCCTCACGCCGGCTGCTCGGCACGCGGGTGGACATCGTGACCGACGGCGTGCCAGCGAATGCGGCCGCGCAGGCCATCGACGCAGCGTTCGCCGAGATGGGCAGGCTCGAACGGATCATGAGCCGCTATCGTCCGGACAGTCAGGTCAGTGCTCTGGCACGTGCTGCCGGCAAGCACCCGGTACCCATCGCGCCCGAGTTGATGTCGGCGCTCAGGTTGGCTAACGAGGTCTCCGCGCGCAGCCATGGCGCCTTCGACATTACGGTCGGCGCGTTTGAAGGCTGGAACTTCGATCCGGGCCATGAGCAAGTGCCCGGGCAAGCCGAACTGACGCAAGAGCGACCACTCGTGAACTACCGTGATGTCGTTCTGGACTCAACGCGCGGTAGCGCCTATCTGCGGCGTCCCGGCATGAAGCTGGATCTGGGCGGCATTGCCAAGCTCCCGATCCTGCAGGCCGGCATGGACGTGCTGCGGCAGCGCGGCATCTCGAACGCGATGCTCAACGGGGGCGGCGACGTGCTGGTCAGCGGCGGGCTTCAAGGCCGCGACTGGCGCATCGGCCTGCGCGACCCGCTTGCGCCGGAGCGATTGCTGGGGGTGGTGACGCTCACCGATGGCGTCGTGGCGTCGTCGGGTGACTATGAACGCTGCTTTGCCCGTGATGGCCAGCGCTATCACCACATTCTTGATCCTCGAACCGGCCTGCCAACCCGGGGGCCGCACGGGGTCACGCTGGTCGCGCGCAAAACAAGTGACGTCAACGGCCTCGGGGCCGCTATCATGGTGGCTGGTACAGCGGCAGGACGGAGCCTGCTGGGGCCCATGGCTAACGTGGATGCTCTGATTGTCGGGCCCGGGTCTCATCCATGGATGTCCGAAGGCATGGCGACCCGTATGCGGTCGTGAAACTATGATTTAGCGCATGGCTTCACGCGGGGAGCCGCGCTACCCTCCCACTCCTGACGCAGAGACGCTAGCAGAATGAAGCAGAGCGGCCCCGGTTCGGGGTGCGGCCGAAGACAGTCCGCTAGGACCGGTCAAGGCCGCGCAACGACGCCGGGATCATTTTGATGGTGTCTCTACCTGTCTCTAAACGCCCCCTCCGCCCTAAACAGGTGCAGAGACTCACCGGAGTTGCTGTTGAAACGCTTGCTTGCTTTCCTCCTGGGTACGCTCAGTCTGACGTTGCTCGCCCTGAATACGATTTTCTGGTGCACGCCACTGTTCGTGCTCGCCGTGATCAAATTGCTGTTGCCGTTCGCCGGCGTGCGACGGCTGATCGACCCCATTCTCAACCGCATCGCGACAAGCTGGGTTACCTGCAACAGCGCCTGGATCGGCCTGCTCCAGCGTGAGCCCTGGGCCGTGGAAGGTCTCGGTTCGTTGCGCCCGGACAGCTGGTATCTGGTTAACTGCAACCACCGCTCCTGGGTCGACATCTTCGTGCTTCAGCGCGTACTGAACCGGCGGATTCCGTTGCTGAAGTTCTTCCTGAAGCAGCAGCTCATCTACGTGCCGGTTATTGGCCTGGCCTGGTGGGCACTGGATTTCCCGTTCATGCGGCGGCATTCGAAAGCCGCGCTGCGCAAGAATCCTGAACTGCGTAACCAGGATCGCGAGACCGCGCGACGCGCGTGCGCCAAGTTCGCCCGGATTCCGACCAGCGTGATGACCTTTGCGGAAGGCACGCGCTACACCCCGGTCAAGCATCGAGCGCAATCGTCCCCGTATCGCCATCTGCTCAAACCCAAGGCTGGCTCTCTCGCCATGGCGCTCAACGCGATGGGAGAACAGTTCCACGCGCTGCTGGATGTCAGCATTGCCTACCCGGATGGCACACCCACTTTCTGGCAACTTGCCAGCGGTCAGGCTGGCAGGGTGATGGTGCATGTCCGGGAACTGCCGATCCCGCCGGACTTCTGCACCAGCGACTACACCAGCGATGCAACCTTCCGCGGCGAGTTTCACCGCTGGCTGGGACAGGTCTGGGAAGAAAAGGACGAGCAGATTGCCACCATGCTCGCCCAGGCCGCTCGGCCCTAGAAAGCCGTTTCAAGACAATTCTGGCGTCGTTGCGGGGCCTTGCCAGAACCGCTTCGCTTCAATCTGAAACAGCTTTAATTGCCCGCCATGCTCTCGGGGACCGGCAAGATCTCCGAGAGCGCGAGCTTGATGCTCTGCCAGGTTGCCGCCTCTTCGGCCTCGGTACATTCTCCGTGCTGGCGCTTGGTCGCCCCGATCCTGTTCAGCACCAGGTGACGCGAGGCAACCACCCCGACACCCTCAAGACAAGCCTTCACGCACGCAAGCTGACAGCCGTCGATCGCCAGAATCGGGCGCCCCGACTGCGCGATCCGCGTCAGCGCGGGCACGCGGCCACCCACCCCACTGATACAGGACATCTCGGCTTGGCCGCTGCGATCCAGCCGGACGGCAAAGGCGTTGGCCAGTTGGGCGACACTTGAACACCCTGAGCAGGCGTAGACCAAAGGGAGTCTGGAGCGATCGGACGTAGACATCATGAACTCGGCGGACAAAGGAAAATAGGCGCCGGATCGGGCGCCTGACAGGGGGAGTGGGAACGGTTCGGCCGTCGTGATCAGGCGCCGCCGCAACCGCCGCAGCACTGACCAGCCTTGGCGGCCGATGCAACCTTCTTGATGGCCACGCGCCAAGTGGCGGGGCCTTGTTCCAGGTAGTCCCAGGCAAACTGGCCGGGCCGCTCGATCTGGAATTGCATCTGAAGCGGACGCGGATCATGGTCATTGACCAGCTCCAGCGCCTGGCCGATCTCAAGCCCGGTAAACGTCGAGAAAATCAGCGGATGGCGGTCACGCGGCGGAATCGTGCGGAGGTCGAGTTGCGGGTTGGAAGTGGTCTGAGACATGGAATTCCTTTCGGCTGGGTATGGCATCCATAAAGATGCATTTAAATTGCATCAATAGTAGTGAGCGCAATCCGGAGCCGTTTGATACAGATCAGACCAGCATCCCGACGATCCCGTCAAAGCCGTTGACATGCCTGAACCGCCACGAAAACGATGCCGCACACCGACGCCCCGGTGCTGGCAGAATGATGGCCACGCCGGTCGCGCCCATCGGGGCGCGCGTCCGGGCGTACATCTGCACGCACACGAGGAGCCAGACCGCGATGAGCATGACCAGGAGCTTTGCCGCCACCGAACCGACCCGCGACGAGATCGATGCCCTGTCGGGCGCCACGCTGCTGGAGTTCGGCGCCCCGTGGTGCGGCTACTGCATGCGTGCCCAGCCGTTGATCGAGGAAGCGTTCGGCGGCTACCCGGCCATCGATCACGTGAAGGTCGAGGATGGGAGCGGTCGGCCGCTGGGTCGCTCGTTCCGCGTCAAGCTCTGGCCGACCCTGGTTTTCCTGCGGGATGGCAAGGAAGTAGCACGGCTGGTAAGGCCGGAAAGTGCCAAGGACATCGCCGCGGCGATGCGGCGCATCCTCCCATAAGGCAGCAGGGCCCAGATACGCCCACCGCTGAAGACTGGGGACTGAGGACTGGAACCCGCCTAGATCTCCAGCGGCATCGCACTCGTGCACTTGATCTCGTCAAGGCACACGCTCGACTTCACCCCGCTCACACCCGGGATGCGCATCAGGGTGTCGAGCAGGAAGTCAGACAAGGACTTCAGGTCCTTGGCCACCACCTTCAGCACGTAGTCGATATCTCCGGTGACGGAGAAGCACTCCTGGATTTGCGCCAGTTCGGCCACCAGTCCCTTGAACTTGGACAGGTCGCGGATATGCCCACGCTCCATCGTCACATGGATGAATGCCGTGACGCCGAAGCCAAGTGCAGAACTATCCAGCCGCGCCTCGTAGCGCTTGATGATCCCGCCCTCCTCCAGGCGGCGGTGACGCCGCAAAGTCTGCGCGGGGGAAAGGCTGATGGCCTCCGCCAGTTCCAGGTTGGACGCGCGGCCGTTTTCCTGCAGCACGCCCAGCAAGCGGCGATCCGTGCGATCAAGTTCCGGATGTTGCATTTTCGTTTCCCAAACTAGCGGTTTGACGAAATCTTATCTCATATCCGAGGGTTTTCCTGCGCCTCTAAGGAAATCCTATTTAGCTGGCCGGCATATAAACTTTTCGCATGTCGAGCAGCGTGGGAAGCGCCTCCGGGTGCCCCCAATCCGTTTCCCCGCCGCAATATTATTTCCACCCCCGCATCCGCCCCCGAGCACTGACCATGGCCGACCTCTTTGAAAACCCGATGAAGCTGATGGGCTTCGAGTTCGTTGAATTCGCCTCGCCCACGCCCAACGTCCTGGAACCGCTGTTCGAGAAAATGGGCTTCACCCTGGTGGCCCGTCACCGCTCGAAGGATGTCGTGCTGTACCGCCAGGGCGACATCAATTTCATCGTCAACAACGAGCCGCATAGCCCCGCCGCGTATTTCGCCGCCGAGCACGGCCCGAGCGCCTGTGGCATGGCATTCCGCGTCAAGGATTCCCACCAGGCCTACAACCGCGCGCTGATGCTGGGCGCCCAGCCGGTGGAAATCGCTACCGGCCCGATGGAACTGCGCCTGCCCGCGATCAAGGGCATCGGCGGCGCGCCGCTCTACCTGATCGACCGTTTCGAAGACGGCAAGTCGATCTATGACATCGACTTCGAATTCATCGAGGGCGTGGACCGCCACCCGAAGGGCCACGGCCTGAAGCTGATCGACCACCTGACGCACAACGTCTACCGTGGCCGCATGGCGTACTGGGCGAGTTTCTACGAACGCCTGTTCAACTTCCGCGAAATCCGTTACTTCGACATCCAGGGCGAATACACGGGCCTGACCTCGAAGGCGATGACCGCGCCGGACGGCAAGATCCGCATCCCGCTGAACGAAGAGTCGTCGAAGGGCGCCGGCCAGATCGAGGAATTCCTGATGGCGTTCAATGGCGAAGGCATCCAGCACATCGCCTTCTCCGTCGACAACCTGCTCGAAGTCATCGACAGCCTGCAGATGGCCGGCGTCGAGCTGATGACGGCACCGAACGACTACTACTACCAGGCCCTGGACACCCGTCTGCCAGGCCATGGCCAGCCGGTGGACCAGCTCAAGGCCCGCGGCATCCTGCTGGACGGCACGACAGAAGGCGGCAAGCCGCGCCTGCTGCTGCAGATCTTCTCGAAGACCGTGCTCGGCCCGGTGTTCTTCGAATACATCCAGCGCTCCGGCGACGATGGTTTCGGCGAAGGCAATTTCAAGGCGCTGTTCGAATCGCTCGAACGCGACCAGATCGAACGCGGCACGCTGAAGGTCTGATCTTCCGGGGGCTTTCGCCCCCGACTCCCCGCTTGATACAGATTTGCGCCGGCATCCCCCGGATGGCGGCGCGCACCCTGCGCCCGGCGTCACCCACGCCGGCGCGCTTTATTGACAAGCGTCCGCCTCAAGAGAGACGCGCCCGACATTCCACAAGAATGGGTAGAGGAAACAACTCATGCACGCTCCCGACAATCAAGGCACGCTCCAGCGTGGCCTGAAGAATCGTCATATCCAGCTCATCGCGCTGGGCGGCGCCATCGGCACCGGCCTGTTCCTGGGCATCGCCCAGACTATCAAGCTGGCCGGCCCCTCGGTGCTGCTGGGCTACGCGCTGGCCGGCGTGGTCGCCTTCTTCATCATGCGCCAGCTCGGCGAAATGGTCGTGGACGAGCCCGTCGCCGGCTCGTTCAGCTACTTCGCCAACAAGTACTGCGGACACTTCGCCGGCTTCATGTCCGGCTGGAACTACTGGGTGCTCTACATCCTCGTCAGCATGGCCGAGCTATCGGCCGTCGGCATCTACGTCCAGTACTGGTGGCCCGGCATTCCGACCTGGATTTCCGCGCTGGCCTTCTTCCTGATCATCAACGCGATCAACCTTGCCAGCGTGAAGTCGTTCGGCGAGATGGAATTCTGGTTCTCGATCATCAAGGTGGCAGCCATCGTCGGCATGATCGGTTTCGGCGGCTACCTGCTGGCCACCGGCACCGCGGGCCCCGACGCCAGCATCGCCAACCTGTGGCAACACGGCGGCTTCTTCCCGAACGGCTTCAGCGGCCTGGTGATGGCTATGGCCGTGATCATGTTCTCGTTTGGCGGCCTCGAACTCGTGGGCATCACCGCTGCGGAAGCGGACAGCCCCGAGAAGAGCATCCCGAAGGCGACCAATCAGGTCATCTACCGCATCCTGATCTTCTACGTCGGCGCGCTGGCCGTGCTGCTGTCGCTCTATCCGTGGGAAAAGGTCGTGACCGGCGGCAGCCCGTTCGTGCTGATCTTCCACGCGATGAACAGCAACGTGGTAGCTACCGTGCTCAATATCGTGGTGCTGACCGCCGCCCTGTCGGTCTATAACAGCGGCGTCTATTGCAACAGCCGCATGCTGCTGGGCCTGGCGCAGCAAGGTAACGCCCCGCGCTCGCTGATGCGCGTGAACCGCCGCGGCATTCCGCTGACCGCGCTGGCCGTCTCGGCCATCGCCACCGGCATCTGCGTGGTGATCAACTACTTCATGCCTGGCGAGGCCTTCGAACTGCTGATGGGCCTGGTGGTCTCGGCCCTGATCATCAACTGGGCGATGATCAGCATCATCCACCTGATGTTCCGTCGCGCCAAGGCGGCCGCCGGCAAGACCACGCGCTTCCAGAGCCTGGGCTACCCGCTGACCAACTACGTGACGCTGGCCTTCCTGGCAGGCATCCTCGTGGTGATGTTCCTGACGCCCGGCCTGCGCATCTCGGTCTACCTGATTCCGGTATGGCTGGGCGTACTTGGCGTAAGCTATCGCCTCCGGCAGAAAAACGCCGGTTCGGCCATGCCCGCCGCCAGCGCCCAGATCCAGTAATTGCCGGTGCGGCCTCCGGGCCGCCGCCCTTCTGAACCAAACAGCCAGACGCATCCCATGTTCGAACATATAGAAGCCTTTCCGGGTGATCCGATCCTCTCGCTCAACGAGGACTTTCAGCAGGACCCGCGTACCAACAAGGTCAATCTGAGCATCGGCATCTACTTCGACGACGAAGGCCGCCTGCCGGTGATGAAGGCCGTGGCGGAAGCCGAGGCCGCGCTGCTGTCGGACATGGGTCCGCGCCCGTACCTGCCGATGTCCGGCATGGCCGCGTATCGTCAGGCCGTGCAGGCGCTGGTGTTCGGCGAGGATTGCGCCGCCCGTGCCGAAGGCCGCGTCGCCACGTTGCAGACGCTGGGCGGCTCGGGCGCGCTGCGCGTCGGCGCCGATTTCCTGAAGCGCTACTTCCCGAAGGCGGAGATGTGGATCAGCGATCCGAGCTGGGAGAATCACCGCGTGGTCTTCGAGCGTGCCGGCTTCAAGGTCAACACCTACCCGTACTACGATCCGGCCACCGGCGGCCTGAAATTCGACGCGATGCTTGCCGCGATCGAAGCGATCCCGCAAGGCGACATCGTGCTGCTGCACGCGTGCTGCCACAACCCGACCGGCGTCGACCTGAATCAGGACCAGTGGCGCCAGGTGATCGGCGTGCTCAAGGCGCGCAAGCTGCTGCCGTTCGTCGACATGGCCTACCAGGGTTTCGGCTCGGGCCTGGACGATGACGCCTTCGCCGTGCGCGAACTGGCGCGCCAGAATGTGCCCTGCCTGGTGGCCAATTCGTTCTCGAAGAACTTCTCGCTGTACGGCGAGCGTTGCGGCGGCCTTTCGGTGGTCTGCCAGAGCGCCGACGAAGCCAGCCGTGTGCTCGGCCAGCTTACCGGCGCCGTGCGCGCCAACTACAGCAACCCGCCGACCCACGGCGCCCGTGTGGTGGCCCGTGTGCTGACCACGCCGGCGCTGCGCGCGAACTGGGAGCAGGAACTGGCTGCGATGTGCCAGCGCATCACCCGCATGCGCCAGGCCATCCACGACCATCTGCGTGAGCATGTGAGCGGCGAAAAGCTCTCGCGCTACATCACCCAGCGCGGCATGTTCACGTACACCGGTCTGTCGGCCGACCAGGTCGACCGCCTGAAGAACGAGCACGGCGTGTACGTGCTGCGCTCGGGCCGCATGTGCGTGGCCGGTCTGAACGAGCGCAACGTCGGCGTCGTCGCCAACGCCATCGGGAAGGTGCTGAAGGGCTGAAACGCCTGAAGCACGCCTTTGCAGTCACAAGGCCACCCTCGGGTGTAATGCCGTTCAGTTAAGGTCCTTTCTGAGGTGCCGAACGGTATAGCGCTTAGGCAGGGCCTTGACAACACGGGGGCAAGTACGCCCCCGTCGTTTTTGTACGATCGCCAACTGAAGTTTGGCGCGCATGCGCCGCGGGTGTGCTGGCAGCTTGCCTGGGGCCATGTCGGCCGCCCAGATCTGCTCACCCTGTATCAGGCGCAAGGCCCGCAAAAAGCTCAGGTCGGTAGGCTCGACGCGGGCCTCAAGCGCAGCCTTGGCCATCTCCAGACGCTCAAGGTTGTACGCAAGCAGCGCCCCCAGACCGGCTTGCCGTGATGCACGCGCAGATTGTCCAGTATCAGGTAGACCTTGCGCCTGGCGTCCCGTACCAGCCGGTTCATGAAGTTGGGAAGACGGCGGAATGCGTAGCGAGCTGCGCCCGCTTGCGCTCGTTAGCGCGATACCCCAATGCTGCAAACTTTGACCGCCACCCTACGCCTGCTGGCCACGCGCTGGTTGGCACTGGAAGAGGAACTGAGCACCCTCGACGGCATGCTTGATGGCCTGCCAGTCAGCATACCAAGTGGCTGCGGGAACGATTCGGTGTCGGGCCTCAGACCGCTGCGGTTCTGGTTGTCGTTGCAGGTGACAACCCGGAACGCCTGAAAAGCGAAGCTGCACTGGCAGCCCTTTGTGGCACAAGTCCTTTGCAGGCTTCGTCTGGCAAAACGGTCCGGCGTCGCTTGAACAGGGGCGGAGATCGTTCGGCAAATAACGCCTTGTGGACCATCGCCATGGTGCGAATGCGCAGCGATCCCAGGACGCGGGAATACGTCGAACGCCGGACGAAGGAAGGCATGTCGAAAAAGGAAACCCATCGCTGCCTCAAGCGCTATATCGTCAGGGAATTGTATCCACTCATCCTGGCCGGTCTGGCCGATTCGACGCGCGCCGCTTGAGCACGCCGCTTGACATAGGAGCGTCAATGCGACGACTGAAAACCTGTGGGAATCGCTCAAGGTTGCACGCCTGCGCGGCAAGCGCTTCGCCACGCGGAGCGAGGCGATGGACGAGGTGATCGACTGGTTGCGCTTTTACAATCATCGGCGTCTGCATTCGACATTGGGCTATCTCAGCCCGATGCAATTCGAGTGGTCCTGGTCCGCCGCTCAGCACCAGCGGTGCGGCATGATGTTAGCCTTGGCTATCGGATACGAAATTCGAGGGCACGCTCAGTTTTGAACACCATCCTTAACACAATCCCATTGATGGAGAGAAGTTGTGCAGATACTTCGGTATAGGAATGTGATTATTCGAACAATCGCAGGCAACGCCAGTCGGGCCATTCTAATGGCCCACGGCGGCTATACACCGCCGAGGAATCGCATTTTTCTTGGTTCTGGATGCTGTCAGGTGCCTTCATACACTGCTTTGCATTTCCATGCCCTCCCAGATTTCGTCGCGGTCTTTACTCATGGGGTGCATCTGCTTGCCGGCGCAAACATTCGGCCGATGGAAACCGTTCTTGGAGGAAGAGGGATCGTCAACTACTCACTAACTTACAACGAGATGGCGACAGCGCTGATGCCGAATGCACAATTTGATCTCATTACAGTGGCACCGCACGGTAAGGCACATATGGTTGATGTGTTCGCTGCGATGAGGCAACACCAGCGACAGTACACGGATCTGAACTCCTTTGCCTGCCGGGTCAACAAGTTAACATACGACTTCTAAGAGACCGTTTCAAAAGCCAGGCTACCTTCTCTGCTGGCAGTCCGTGCCGGCGAACGGATGCTGTTCCTGTGGCTGCCAGCGCCTGCCCAATCCAGGCCGCCGGCAGATGCTCGCTGAGCCGGGCAAAACTGGCCGGCTCAGCGAGCTCAAGGGTGGCGTGGATCTGTTCCGATAGCATCGGGACAGCTAGTTAACAGCTCGATATTTTGTTTACAACCCCTGCCAGAAAAAATGCCGTTCGGACTTAACGGAACGGCATTACACCCTCGGGTGGCCTTGTTCTTTTCCCGTCCGGCGTTTTTGTCTTATGATGCCGCCCACCTCCATGGCCGGCAGCCTATGTCCAATACCAATACAACTCCAGCCGTCCCCGTTCCCGGCCTGCGCCGCGAACTGCGCGCGCGCCATCTGACCATGATCGCCATCGGCGGGTCGATTGGCACCGGACTCTTCGTCGCCTCGGGCGCCACCATCGCCCAGGCCGGCCCCGGCGGCGCGCTGGCCGCCTACATCCTGATCGGCGCGATGGTCTACTTCCTGATGACCAGCCTGGGCGAACTGGCCGCGTACATGCCCGTGTCCGGGTCCTTTGCCACCTATGGCGCGCTGTACGTCGACGAGGGCTTCGGTTTCGCGCTTGGCTGGAACTACTGGTACAACTGGGCCGTCACGATCGCCGTGGAGCTGGCCGCGGCGCAGCTAGTCATGCAGTACTGGTTCCCCGACACGCCAGGCGTGCTCTGGAGCGCCCTGTTCCTTGGCCTCATGTTCGCGCTCAACGCGATCTCCGTGCGTGGTTTCGGCGAAGCGGAATACTGGTGCGCGCTGATCAAGGTCCTCACGGTGATCGCCTTCATCGTCATCGGCACCTTGATGATCTTCGGCATCATGCGCGGCGATTTCTCCCACGCAGGCGGACTGGCCAACCTCAGCATCGGCGATGCGCCGTTCGTCGGCGGCCTGCCCGCCATGATCGGGGTGGCGATGATCGCGGGCTTCTCGTTCCAGGGCACCGAACTGATCGGCGTGGCCGCCGGGGAATCCGACGAGCCGGCCAAGAACATCCCGCGCGCGGTGCGTCAGGTGTTCTGGCGCATCCTGCTGTTCTACGTGCTGGCGATCCTGATCATCGGCATCCTGATTCCGTACACCGACCCCAGCCTGCTCAAGACCGACGTGGAAACCGTAGGCGTGAGCCCGTTCACGCTAGTGTTCCGCCACGCGGGTCTTGCGTTTGCCGCGGGCGTGATGAACGCCGTGATCCTGACTGCCGTGCTCTCGGCCGGCAACTCTGGCATGTACGCGTCCACGCGGATGCTCTACAACCTGGCCACCGAGGGCCGCGCGCCGCGCATCTTCGCGCAACTCACCCGCAATGGCGTGCCCCTGGTCGCGCTGCTGGCTACCACGGCCGTCGGTGGCCTGTGCTTCCTGACGTCGCTGTTCGAAAGCAAGTCGGTCTACCTGTGGCTGCTGAACCTGTCGGGCATGACCGGCTTCATTGCGTGGCTGGGCATCGCGGTGAGCCACTACCGGTTTCGCCGGGGCTTCATGGCGCAGGGCCTCGACCTGAACCGCCTGCCTTATCGCTCGCCGTTCTTTCCTTACGGGCCGATCTTCGCGTTCGCGCTGTGCATGATCGTCACGCTCGGCCAGAACTACCAGGCCTTCAGCGAAGGCAAGATCGACTGGGTGGCCGTGACGGCTACCTATGTGGGCATTCCGATCTTCCTGCTGATCTGGCTCGGCTACCGGCTCGTGCGCAAGACGCACTTCGTGCCGTATGCCGAAATGAAATTCCCGGCCCTGCCGGAGATCGAAACGGACGATTCACCGGCGACGCGGCCTCTGGCCCCGGCATCGGCCGAATAGCACGGCATACCGAAGCCCCCGGGTGACCGGGGGCTCCGGCAACCTTCCGCCGAAGCGTTTACCATCCTCGTCTAGCCTTCAACGTTACGAGGATCTCATGGCAGACCTGTCCGCCTTCCCCATTACCAAGCGATGGCCGGCGCAACATCCGGATCGCCTGCAGTTGTACTCGCTGAATACCCCCAACGGCATCAAGGTATCGCTGATGCTCGAGGAAACCGGCCTCCCCTACGAACCGCATCTGGTCCGCTTCGACAAGAACGACCAGATGACGCCGGAATTCCTGTCGCTGAATCCGAACAACAAGATCCCGGCCATCCTCGACCCGAATGGCCCCGGCGGCAAGCCGCTGGCACTGTGGGAATCAGGCGCGATCCTGCTCTACCTGGCCGAGAAGACCGGCAAGTTCATGTCCGCCGATCCGGCTCTGCGCTACGAGACGATCCAGTGGGTCATGTTCCAGATGGGCGGCATCGGCCCGATGTTCGGACAGGTTGGCTTCTTCAACCGGTTCGCCGGCAAGGACTTCGAGGACAAGCGTCCGCGTGACCGCTATGTCAGCGAATCGCGCCGCTTGTTGAATGTGCTGAATGAACGCCTGAAGGGGCGCCAATGGATCATGGGCGACGACTACACGATCGCCGACATGGTCACCTTTCCGTGGATCCGCAACCTGCTGGGCTTCTATGAAGCCGGCGATCTGGTCGGCATTCAGGACTTCCCCGACGTCACGCGCGTGCTCGATGCGTTCGTGGCCCGCCCGGCCGTGCAACGCGCAATCAATATCCCGAAGCGCCCTGAATGATCCGGACTAATGCCGGATAAGGCGTATTACGTGGCGCATACGTGGCGCATACGTGGCGCATACGTGGCGCATTACGCGGCGTAGCCCAGCAACGCGCTGATCGCCGCGGCTTCCTCGCGCACGGCGCGGCCGACGGGTCCGTCGATCGAAGGATCGAACCCACCGGTCGCGCCCAATGCCGTCAGCACCGCGCATACACGGCCCGTATAGTCACGCACCGGCGCCGCCACGGCGCTGATGCCCTTCAGGTTCGTGTCACGCACCGATGCGCAATCCTGCGCGCGAACTGGCTCGCGCAAGTTGCCGAGCGGATCGACAGCATCGAGCAGCGCCCTTCGGTCAGGCGGCAGCATCTGCAGTTCCTCCTGCGCCAGCGCCTCCACGCTGGATTCATCGAGCAGCCCCAGAAACACGCGTCCGGTGGCCGAAGACAGCAACGGCATCACCGAGCCGACGCGCGCATTCACCGTGACCGGCAAACCCGGTTCCTCGATGCGTACGATGGTCGCCCCCCGGGTTCCCATCACCGCGACGAAGCACGTCACTTCCAGCCGCTCGCGCAGGCGGATCAGGGCCGCTTCCGACAGCCGCAGCGGATCGGCCTGCCGCATCGCTGCCAGCCCGATCTGCAGCGCCTCGATCCCGAGGTGGTACTGCTGCGTGCCTGCCTCCTGCGCCACAAACCCTTCCTCCATCAGGCTCACCAGATATCGGTGCACCTTGGCCGGACTTTCGTCGAGCTGCGCGGCGATGGCCGTCAGGCTGGCGCGGCCACCCAGGCGGGCGAGCCCCTTGAGCACGGCCATGCCGGTCTCGGCAGCCTGCACGCGCTGGCGCCGCGCTCGCGGGCGCGGCGCGGGGGTGGATTCGGCAGGTATGGCTGGCATGGCGGGTGTCCTGGGCATAGCGTCTGCGGTTAACCCTCATTCAATGATTACGCAATGCGTATATGATTTACGCAAAACAGGCCAAATACCATCCGGCCAAATACCAAGGAGACAACCTGATGCGCCCCTCTCAGCCTGCAGCGCTGTTCGCTGCATCCATTGTGTCTGTGACGTCCATGGCATTTGCCGCCAGCGCGGCACATGCCGCCGATAGCTATCCGACCAAGCCGATCCGCTGGATCGTGCCGTATGCAGCCGGTGGCGGTTCGGATTTCCTGGCACGCACAATCGGACAGGGGTTGTCGGCAAAGATCGGCCAGCCGGTGGTGGTGGACAACAAGCCCGGCGGCAACACGGCGATCGGCGCATCGGAAACCGCGCGCTCGCCCGCAGATGGCTACACGGTGCTCTCCGCCGACAACGGCACGCTGGTATTCAACCCCGTGCTGTACAAGACGCTGTCCTATAACCCTACCCGCGACCTCGCGCCGGTGACGCTGATTGGCCGCTTCCCGATGATCCTGGTGGTGGGACCGGGTAGCACCGCGAAGACAGCGCAGGAGTTCATCGCACAGGTCAAGGCCGCGCCCGGTGGCATCAACTATGGCTCCGCCGGCGCGGGCAGCCCTCACCATCTGGCGATGGAACTCCTCAAGGTGGAAGCGCACCTGACGATGACACACGCGCCCTATCGCGGCGCGGGCCCGGCTCTCTCCGACGTGGCCGCGGGCCAGATTCCCGCGATGATGGTCGACTACGCCGCCGGCGCGGGCTTCATCAAGGGTGGAAAGGTACGCCCGCTGGCCGTGGCGAATCCCACCCGTCTGGCGCAACTGCCTGACGTGCCGACGTTCGCGGAACTTGGCTACAAGAATGTCGAGGCCGCCGCGCTGGTCGGGATGGTCGTGCCGGCCGGCACGCCGCCCGATGTCATCGCCACGCTGAACAAGCAAGTGGTGGCGTCGATCAAGGACCCCGCCATCAACAAGAAGCTGGTGGATTTCGGCGTGGAGCCAGTAGGCAATTCCCCCACGCAATACAGCGACCTGCTGCGTGCCGAGAGCACGCGCTGGACCAAGCTGATTCACGATCTGAAGATCACGTTGGACTAATCTCGCTGGACTGAACCATGCCGCAGACGAACGCACCCGCCAGCAGTGGAAGCTGCCCGATCGACCACAGCGCCCTGCGCGCGCCCAACGGTTGCCCGGTCAGCCACCAGGCGGCGGCGTTCGATCCCTTCGAGGACGGCTACCAGCAGGACCCGCCCGAGTACGTGCGCTGGTCGCGCGCGCAGGAGCCGGTGTTCTACAGCCCGAAGCTCGGCTACTGGGTGGTCACGCGCTACGACGACATCAAGGCGATCTTCCGCGACAACATCACCTTCAGCCCGTCGATTGCGCTCGAGAAGATCACGCCCACGGGTGAGGCGGCCAATGCGGTGCTGGCCTCGTACGGCTACGCAATGAATCGCACGCTCGTCAACGAAGACGAACCCGCGCACATGCCGCGCCGCCGCGCGTTGATGGAGCCGTTCACACCCGCCGAACTGGCCCACCACGAACCGATGGTGCGCAAACTCACACGCGAGTATGTCGACCGTTTCATCGACACCGGGCGCGCGGATCTGGTGGACGAGATGCTCTGGGAGGTGCCGCTGACGGTGGCGCTGCATTTCCTCGGCGTGCCCGAGGAAGACATGGACCTGTTGCGCCAGTACTCGATCGCCCATACGGTCAATACATGGGGCCGCCCGAAGCCCGAGGAGCAGGTGGCCGTGGCCCACGCCGTGGGCAACTTCTGGCAACTGGCCGGCCGCATTCTCGACAAGATGCGCGAAGATCCATCCGGCCCGGGCTGGATGCAGTACGGCCTGCGCAAGCAGCGCGAACTGCCCGAGGTGGTTACCGATTCGTACCTGCACTCGATGATGATGGCCGGCATCGTGGCCGCACACGAGACCACGGCCAATGCATCTGCCAACGCGATCAAGCTGCTGCTGCAACATCCCGATGTCTGGCGGGAGATCTGCGAAGACCCGGCATTGATTCCAAACGCGGTGGAAGAATGCCTGCGGCACAACGGCTCGGTGGCGGCCTGGCGGCGCCTCGTCACGCGCGACACCGAAGTGGGCGGCATGTCGCTCGCGGCTGGCAGCAAATTGCTGATCGTCACGTCGTCGGCCAACCACGACGAACATCATTTCGCCGATCCCGACCTGTTCGACATCCATCGTGACAATGCCAGCGACCAGCTTACGTTCGGCTACGGCTCGCACCAGTGCATGGGCAAGAACCTCGCGCGCATGGAGATGCAGATCTTCCTGGAGGAACTGACCAGCCGGCTGCCCCATATGCGTCTGGCCGCGCAGCGCTTCACCTACGTGCCGAACACCTCGTTCCGTGGCCCGGAGCATCTCTGGGTCGAGTGGGACCCCGCACGCAACCCCGAGCGGACCGATCCGACCGTGCTGGCGCCACGTGACGCGGTCCGCATCGGCGAACCGACTGGCGGCACCACCGGCCGCACGCTCGTTGTCGAGCGCGTCGAGACGGCCGCGCAAGGGGTGGTGAGGATCCGCCTGGTTTCGCCCGATGGCCGCGCGCTACCGCGCTGGTCGCCGGGCTCGCATATCGACGTCGAATGCGGCCACACCGGCATCTCGCGCCAGTATTCGCTGTGCGGCGACCCCGCCGATACCGGCGCCTTCGAGATCGCGGTGCTGCGCGAGCCCGAAAGCCGTGGCGGATCGGCGTGGATTCATGCCAGCCTGCACGCAGGCGACAAGCTCAAGGTGCGCGGCCCGCGCAATCACTTCCGACTCGACGAGACCTGCCGTCGCGCGATCTTCATCGCCGGTGGCATTGGCGTGACCCCGGTCAGCGCCATGGCAAGGCGTGCGAAAGAACTGGGCGTCGACTACACCTTCCACTATTGCGGCCGCAGCCGTGCCTCCATGGCGATGATCGATGAGCTGCGCGCCTTGCATGGTGATCGCGTGCGGATTCATGCCGCGGATGAAGGCCAGCGCGCCGATCTCGCGCAAGTGCTCGGCGCGCCCGATGCGAACACGCAGATCTACGCTTGTGGACCGGCCCGGATGGTCGAGGCGCTGGAAGCCTTGTGCGCGACATGGCCCGAGGATTCGCTGCGCGTGGAACACTTCAGTTCGAAACTTGGAACGCTCGATCCTTCGCTGGAACAGCCGTTCACGGTCGAACTGAAAGACTCGGGTCTGACGCTTGAAGTCCCTCCGGACCAGACCCTGCTCGCCACCCTGCGCGCCGCAAACATCGACGTGCAAAGCGATTGCGAGGAAGGCCTGTGTGGATCGTGCGAAGTGCGCGTGCTGGCCGGCGAGATCGACCACCGCGACGTCGTGCTAACGCGCGGCGAGCGTGAAGCGAACAACCGGATGATGGCCTGCTGCTCGCGAGCGGCGAAGGGCGGAAAGATCGTGCTGGGGCTGTAAGCAGGCGGGGGGGGGTGATGCGCCAGCCCGTGGCGCATCAACCAGCATCAACCGGCAACAACGCCATTCAGTACGGCATCACGGATGCCGCGCGAGCACACCCCGAATCGTATCGGCCAGATCTTTCGCCAGGAACTTCGACACATAGGCATCGGCGCCAACCTTGCGCACGTGCTCCTCACTGGCCTCGCCCGAGAGCGATGAGTGGATCACCACCGGCAGCGACTTCAGCCGGGCGTCGGCCTTGATCTTGCGCGTCAGGGTGAAGCCATCCATCTCCGGCATTTCCAGATCGGTCAGCACCAGCGCGATCTCGTCGCGGACCGTGGCGCCCTTGCTGGCGGTCAGGTCTGCGATCTCGCCGAGCATGTCCCAGGCTTCCTGACCGGACTTGGTCATCACGACTTGCACGCCCATTGCCTTGAGACCGTTTTCGATCAGGCCGCGCGCCAGCGCGGAATCGTCCGCGCAGAGAATCTTGCTGCCGGGGCGGATCGACAACGCCGGGCCGACGGTCGACGGATCTACGTCTGGCTGGCGCGAGGGCAACACGTCGCGCAGGATCTGCTCGACATCCAGCACCTGCACCAGCCGCGGGTTCTCGCCACCCGCATCGAGCTTGGCGATGCTGGTCACCAGCCCGCCCTTCACGCTGGTCTCGGCGGAGATCACCTGGTTCCAGTCCAGGCGGACGATTTCCTCGACCGCTTCCACCGCGAAGCCCTGCGTGGACCGCGCGTACTCGGTCACGAGCATGATGTTCAGGCCCGACTTCGGATTGCACTCGAGCAGGCGCGGCAGGTCGATAACCGGAATCACCTGACCCCGGATATCGGACATGCCCAGGATCGACGGCTCCGCGCCGACCACGCTGGTCACCGGCGGCATCACCAGGATTTCACGGACCTTGAACACATTGATGCCGAACAGTTCGGACTGCCCGGTGTGTGCCGCATCACCCAGTCGGAACAACAGCAACTCGAACTGGTTGTTGTTGGTCAGGTTGGTGCGCTCGTCGATGTCTCTCATCGCGCTGGTCATGCTCTAGCTCCGCTGGATGGGGTGAATACGTGTAATGCCGAAGAACTAACGGCCGGGAGGCATCAACCTTTAGCCTCCGGCACGACCCGTGGCGCAGCGCCCGCGCTCGAATGACGTACCAGTGACGCGTCCATGACGCACTTGTGACGCATACCGCTCTCCAACCGCCGCCGCACATGCACCAAGGGAAATCCCTGAGCCTCGCAATGCACTGCAAACCCGGGGTTATTCAGCCCCGGGCATGTTCCGCATGTTCGCTCGATGATGAAGACAACGTCACGCTCGCCTACCTTTGAGCCTCGCCGGATCCCGCCCGTCAGAGGTGGCCGACCGGCCCCGGCCCAAGGGCCGGACACCGAGGAAAGAGCGACCGCACCCCTTGCCCGATGCCCACGGGACCTCCGCCCTCACACCCGGAACCATGTGAGACGAGGCTGACGCCTGATCCGTACGCGGACGCGCGCAGCGCCCCCTGCAAGGAGACACAACATCATGATCGAACAGCCCTATCCGTCCGTCGCGGACACGGATGCCGCGCCCCCCACTGCCCAAGGCAAAATCGACCAGTACTTCCAGATCAGCGCGCGCGGCAGCACGCAGCGCCGAGAGGTCGTCGCCGGCATCACCACCTTCATGGCGATGGTGTATGCCGTTTTCGTCGTGCCTGGGATGCTCGGCAAGGCCGGCTTCGATACCAGCGCGGTCTTTGTCGCCGTCTGCCTCACCACCGCATTCGGGTCGCTATTGATGGGCCTCTGGGCCAAGCTGCCGATTGCCATCGGTTGCGCGATCTCGCTGACCGCGTTCATGGCCTTTGGCCTGGTGCTGGGCCAGCATCTGTCCCCCGCCGTGGCGCTGGGCGCCGTGTTCCTGATGGGCGTGGTCTTCACCGCGATCTCGGTGACCGGCGTGCGCACCTGGATCCTGCGCAACCTGCCCGCTGGCGTGGCACACGGCGCCGGCATCGGTATCGGCCTGTTCCTGCTGCTGATCGCCTCGAACGAAGTCGGCCTCGTCATCAAGAACCCCGGACCCGGACTGCCCGTCTCGCTCGGCAATATCACCGCCTTCCCGGTGATGATGTCGATCCTCGGACTGGCCGCGATCTTCGGCCTTGAGCGTCGCCGCGTGCCGGGTGGCATCCTGCTGGTGATCGTGGCGATCTCGACGCTCGGGCTTGTTTTCGATCCATCGGTCAAGTTCACCGGCATCTTCGCGCTGCCGACGCTCTCCGCGCCGGGTCACACCTCGCTGATTGGCGCCATGGATATTCGCGGCGCGCTGTCCGCCGCGGTGCTGCCGAGTGTGCTGGCACTGGTGATGACCGCCGTCTTCGACGCCACTGGCACGATCCGCGCGGTGGCCGGTCAGGCCAACCAGCTCGACGCCACGGGCCGCATCCACAACGGTGGCCGCGCCCTGACCGCCGACTCCGTGAGCTCGATCTTCTCGGCCTTCTTCGGCGGCGCCCCGGCTGCGGCCTATATCGAATCGACCGTCGGCGTGGCCGCTGGCGCCCGCACCGGCCTGGCTGCCGTGACCGTCGGCGCGCTGTTCCTGGCCGTGATGTTCTTCTCGCCGCTGGCTGGCCTGGTGCCGTCGTACGCCACCGCTCCCGCGCTGATGTACGTGGGTCTGCTGATGCTGTCGAGCGTGTCGCGCCTGCACATGGACGACCTGGTCGACGCGCTCTCGGGCCTGGTCTGCGCCGTGTTCATCGTGCTGACCTGCAATATCGTCACCGGCATCATGCTCGGCTTCTGCACGCTGGTGATCGGCCGGATCGTCTCGGGCGAATGGCGCAAGCTCAATATCGGCACGGTCGCGATTGCTGTCGCGCTGGCCGCGTTCTATGCAGGTGGCTGGGCGATCTGATCGCACCCAACACCGAGAATCTTGTCTCCTCCACCTGGGATGACCGGTGGATTTGCCGGCCTCCGGGGACTTTCCCCCCGGAGGCTTTTTTCTTCCTCTCGTTCTCCTGTTAGTTATTGTCGGCACCGTATCGGAAAGCTCCGAAGAATCGATACAGAGTCATTCGAAAACCCGACAGAAATATCATCGCGCCATTCGCTGACCACGATGACTCCTCAATCGTGGATTGAAATCCGGGTGGCTCAACCTCCCTCAGCCGCTTATCCAGATTGCCCGGAAACAGCGCCATAAAATCCCGGGTGGCTATCTTGCCGCGTTTTGGTTAGGATGCCGTTCGGTACCGATGGCTATCCGCCTCCGCCGCCGCGCACAACCCAATCACAATAATGGGCGGGCTTGCCTGCGCCATATGTCTAATAGACGCGATGCAAAGCGAATTTTTTGTTCGCAAATTAGCGTTTGATCCGTGCTTTTTCAGATATTTTTTGTAATATTTTTGTTGTGCGGGTGCGTTGCGATGTCCTGTAACATTCCGCCACAAATCTATCGGGGATCCAAAAATGCCGACCTACAAGCAGTTGCTAGCGGAAAAAGAAGCACTCGAAGCCAAGCTCAATGAAGTTCGCGCCAATGAAGTGGCTGGCGTGATCGAGCAAATTCGCCAATTGATGGCCGATTATGATCTGACCGTCGAAGACATCGCCCCCAAGCGCCGTCGCGGTCGTCCGGCCAGCGGCGCCACCGTGGCACGCAAGACGTCGTCCCTGCCGCCGAAGTACCTTGACCCGAAAACCGGCAAGACCTGGTCGGGCCGTGGCCGCGCGCCGGCATGGCTCGGCAAGCGCCCCGAGCGCTTCCTGATCGAACAGGCGTAAGAAAGTTCAGCGGGCAGTCCGGCAAACGCCGGGCTGCCGCATGAGGCGCGCTGCTCAGCGCGCCTCGCAAAGATATTCGCTACGCAACGCCCGGAATCCGAGTTGCGTTGGCTCGGGCGCGACATTCGCGCCCCCATCCCTCCTTGGCTCCAGTCGGAGCACCCGCGCCGAGCAATGCTGGGCGGTCTCATCCCTCGTGTACCGGATCTCGTACTGCGCGCCCGTTCGCGGGATGAAAGACACCCCCGCCGCGCAACGAACCTCCTCGGCCGGTGGCGCGGCCGTCGACGTCACGGCCACGTAAATCCGCTTGTCCACCGCTACCTTCCGCTCACGCGTTCGCGACGGCGGTTCCGGAGAGCTTCCGACCATATCCAGCTCTCCGTCGCGCCCCATCGCAGCCAATTGCTTGCCGGTTCCCGCCAGCACGAGCGGCCACGGGGCCTTGGGACAGCTCGCGGGGTCCAGCACGCTGAAGGTCGTGCGGTCATCGGTGCTGGTTGTCACCCGTACCATCGCGTAGGGCGCGTCGGGCGGTACCCGATAATGGCTCACGCAACCGCCCAGCACGAGAGCGCAGGGGATACAGAGCACTGCAGCGGACCGGTTCAGACGCATAGGGCGTACGAAGATGACAGTTGACCGACGATGATGCGAAAGCCGGGTGGCGCCGTCCAGCCCAGGGGATGACCCTGTGGTCGGTGAGGATATCCACAGGTTCTGTGGATATCCTCACCGAGCGGTTCGCGCTAGCCCTTTATGTACGGCACCGCACTGGACTGCACAAGATTTAGGCAGCCCTGCCGATAGCACGACGCCGGAACTGGTCAATGTAGATCAGGAACGCCTCCGCCCCAAGTTCGGACTCCCGCCTGCCAGCACGCTGCGCGCTTGCTTCCGCGGCCGTGGGACAGGGCATCTCCGCCTCCGTTGACACCGGTCAACCGTGACTACGCGGAACTTCACGATGATGCCCCCATGTCTCGGGCGACATCGGTCCCTCCTCGGACCCGCGGCCACCGCATCGACCTTGATGCTTCGGCTTTGACACCTGGCGCCCGGGCCAATCCAAGTGGATAGCCCGATCGTCGCCATGATTGATGAAACCCAACTCTACGACCGCATTCAGCACGATTTCCCGCTCGACACCCGTCCCTATCAACGCGCAGCATCGCTACTCGGCCTCTCCGAGCGAACGGTACTGAGCCTGCTCGCACGAGACCTCGGGAACGGACGCATCAGCCGCATCGGCGCGGTGTTCGCCCCCAACTCGATCGGGACAAGCACGCTGGCCGCGCTGGCGGTGCCGCCGAATGAAATGAAGCAGGTAGCGGAACGTCTGAACGCGGACCCGGCGATCAGTCACAACTATGCCCGTACCGGTCACCGCTACAACCTCTGGTTTGTCGCCGGCGCGCGCGATCGCATGATGCTCGATGCCGTGCTGCAGCACATCGCCGACGACGTGGGGTACCAGCCGATTGATCTGCCACTCGAACGCGAATATCACATCGACCTCGGTTTTCCCCTTGGCAAGGGTCGGGAAGCCAGCAAACCAACCCGGCGAGCACCGCCAGCATCCGTGCCCAAGCCAGACATGGACGAGTGCGACTGGCGTCTGGTGGCCGCGCTGGAACCTGGCCTGTCTCTGACGCCGGAGCCCTATCACGCGCTGGCCGAACGTTGTGGCCTGCCACTGACCGAGACGCTGCAGCGCCTGCAGCAGTGGCGCAAGAACGGTGTGATCCGCCGCTTTGGTGTCATCCTGCACCATCGGCCATTTGGGTATTCGCACAATGCGATGTGCGTGTGGAATGTGCCCGATGCGCGCGTCGATGCCATCGGGATGCGCATCGCCAGCCTGCCGCATGTCACGCTGTGCTACCGACGCCCCCGACGCCTGCCAAACTGGCAATACAACCTCTTTGCCATGGTGCACGCACGCGGGATGCACGAACTCGAGACGACGCTGTCGCGCTTCGATGCGATTGGCGGGTTAACCGCCATGCCGCACGCTGTACTACGTGCCAGCCATTGCTTCAAGCAGCGCGGCACGCGCTACGGCAATATTCCGGCGAGGGTCTGAGCCCTCGCCCGCCCGCTTGCGCGGGCCTTAATCTTCCATTCAGGTTTCCATTCAGGACGCCGAGGCCGGCGCGGGAAACAGCACGGACAACCGCGCGGCGAATGGCCCCACCCACGTCGGGCGTGGCGCGGCATCCAGCCAGTATTTGACTTCCAGCCCCAGTTCGGTGTCGCCGCTGATCGACAGGCGGCGCTGGAAAAACAGCGTGTCCGTGTCGGCATCGCCGCTGATCAGGCGCAGGTAGTCCGCCACCTTGGCACGCAAGGTCAGGTCCGATGCGGAACCATCGAACGGCCCCGGCGCAAACCGGCCATCGACACATCGAAAGCGCACTTCCAAGCCGATATCCTCGACCGTCAGCCGAAACGTATGGCCATTCAGCGCGGCCGGCGGCTCCAGCCATCCCGAGCGGCGCATGGCCTCCACGGCCAACACGAAGGGCAACGCGCGCGCGGGCGCCGGCATGTGCCGGTGCACCCGCAACATCAATCCGGTCAGCATCGTCATGCCGTAGCCTCCTCGCTCTCAATCCATCGAATGCCCGGCTTGCCTGTCCAATACCCGTTACTGGGTGCCGCGTCCGCAGGCATGACCGGACTCGGCGCCGCCGGCATTCCGTGGCGAATGCCATCGAGATGGGCAATCGCTTCGAAAGTGCCTGTGGAATGGGGGCTGACACGCATCAGACCAACACCGGCCTCCGCCATCCGCGACACTTCAGCGCAGAGGTCGAGGCAAGTAGCAGACTGCGTCTGGATGCCGTTGAGCGTGAAGAACGCCTGCCCCTCGCCCGTGTCCGCCACCAGCCCGTCCGGATAGTCCAGGCAGCGGAATTCGCAGGCGTCCTTGCGCAGACGGTGATGGCGTGCGGTAAAGCAGCGCGCGGAAAACGCCAACGGCATACGCCCCCAGACCAGCGCTTCCAGATCGAGACCAGCCGGGCGCGCCGCGGCCAGCGCGGCCATGGTGCGGCCATCCATTTCGACCGGCACCGTGCAACCTACCGCGCCGAGCGATGCCAGCCATGCCAGCGTGTCGCCCTGATAGACGTTCAGGTGTGGGCCGCCCACGAACGGACGCCCGCCCATGCAGCGCACCGCGCCAAGGTCGTTGGCTTCGACCAGGTAGTCGTCCTGCCCGCAAACCCGGCGCATGACTGCGATATCGCTGTCGGATTCGACCAGCACCGGCGTCGACAGCACCACCTGCTTGCCTGCCTCGCGCAACATCTGCGCGATTTCGAGCCAGTCCGCATGACGTAGTTCGTGCCGCCGCGTGCAGACGGCTTCGCCGAGATGGACACGGTCGACGGGGCTGTCCGCGACCGACGCGTAGAACTGCAGCACCGTCGCGCGCGGCCAGTAGTAAAGCAAGGGGCCGAGGGAAATTCGAAACAAGGGAGATTGCTGTGTGGGCATTGCCATATGGAATCCTGGCTTGTGATGGTTGGACGCCGCTCAGCGCCAGGGCCGCTCGTACGCACCTTGCGTGACCTGGTCGCCTTCGGCGTGGCGTCCCAGCGTGGCCTGCCATTCCTGCCGCGGCGCGAACCGCTTCGGATCGCGGCATGCATCGTCGATGGCCGCGCGCAGCACACCCACCACGTCAGCCACGTAGCGCGGGCTGCGCTGCCGGCCTTCGATCTTGATCGCGGCAATGCCAATATCGATCAGCGTGGGCAGCAGCGATACCGCATTGAGACTGGTCGGTTCCTCCAGCACGTAGCCGCGTTCGCCTTCGACGGTGAAACGTCCCTTGCACAGGGTCGGATAGCCTGCCGGCTCGCCAGGGGCGTAGCTGTCGATCAGGATGCCGGACAGTCGCGCCTGCATCGTGCCGTCCTGCTCGTCCCAGCGCACCGCATGAGCCGGAGAGCAGACGCCCTTGTTATTGGGCGAGTCGCCGGTAGCGTAGGACGACAGCAGGCACCGGCCCTCCGCCATCACGCAGAGACTGCCGAATCCAAAGACTTCGAGTTCGATATCGGTCTGGCGGGCAAGCTTCGCAATCTGCGTGACCGTGAGCACTCGCGGCAGCACGACCCGCCGGATGCCGAACTGCTCGCGCATCAGCTCGATGGCGTCGGCGTGGGTGGCGGAGCCCTGGACGGAAAGGTGGATGCGCAGGGACGGATGGCGTTTCGCGGCATAGGCAATAAGACCGGGGTCGGCCATGATCACCGCGTCCGCGCCGAGCGCGGCCGCCGCGTCGACAGCGTGGTGCCATTGCTCGACGTGGCCCATCTGCGCGAACGTGTTGATCGCGAACAGCACTTCGGCACCGCGTGCATGGGCCTCGGCCACACCGGTGCGGATATCGTCCTCGCTGAAATTCAGACCGCCGAAGTTACGGGCGTTGGTGGCATCTCGCAGGCCCAGATACACCGCGTCGGCGCCGTGCTGCAGCGCCATGCGCAGCGCTGCTAGCGAGCCTGCGGGTGCGACAAGTTGAGGGCGGCGCACGGGCGCCGCCAAGGGTGGATTCATCGCATCGGGTCCGGAAAGGGAGTTCCCGGATGCTAGCGATACGCTGATAGTGGGCCTTTGACTCGGCGCAAACGAAACGAAAGCGTCGCGCCGCGTTAGCCGGCGTTTGCCGGCGTTTGCCCGCGTTGGTCGTAGTGTTGGCTGCTGCGTTGGCCGCTGTATCAGCCCACTGCGCGCGACATGCGAACCGCGCCGAGCCGCGCGGAAAGCTGGTCGGCCAACGCACGGACCTGTCCGCCGATTTGCTCGCCGGTCGGCGCGTCGATCTCACTGGTCAGGTAGCTTACCGCGATGGCGCCCACCGCGCGCGAACGCGTGGCGTCGAACACGGGTGCGCCAAAGCAGGTCATGCCATCGCGCATCTGGCCGTTGTCGATCGAGTACCCGAGTGCACGAACCTGTTCGAGTTCATCCACCAGCGCCGCGACCGTGGCCACGCTCGCGCGCGTCAGCGGCACGGGCATCCCCCCATCGAACAGATGCCTGACTTCCGCCGCTGGTACGGTGCTGAGCATGGCCTTGCCCGTGGCCGTATATGGCGCAGGCAGCCGCATGCCGATGCGGAAGGTCACGCCCAACGGGCGGTCGCCATTCTGGCAGGCCAGGTACACAACCTCGGCGCCATCGAGCATCGACAGCGTGACCGTGGCGTCGTGAAAGGCATCGGTCTCGTCCCACAGCGCCCGGAATTCTTCCGTGATCTGCGTCTGCGACAGGAAGGCATTGGCCCAGCTCATCACATGTGGCCCCAGCGCCATCGCTCCGCCCGGCAAGCGCTTGAGCAATTGAAGCTGGACGAGCGTGTCGCACATGCCGTGCAGCGAACTCTTGGGCGCGCCGGTCAGCCGGGTCAGGTCGGCCAGCGTCAGCGGCTCCGGCGCTGCCGCCACGGCATCCATCACCTGGACCGCGCGCACCACGGCAGGCGAAGTGGACTTGAGCGCTGGCGCGGCGTCCGCCGCATCTGCGGCGGGAATGGCATAGGCTGTCTTTGGCATCGGCTGGCTGCTATCGGAACGGTTCTTGCCCTCTGGCGGTCTTTCCGACGAGGGCGTAAGATATTCCATCGTTCCGCATATCGAATATCGTTCAATCTATTGAACGATATTAAACACCGCAAACCCGACGAATGCAACCCGAGGATTTCGCCATGCAACTCAAGGACCCTTCGCTGTTCAAGCAACTGGCCTATGTCGACGGTCAATGGATCGGCGCCGATTCGGGCGCCACGTTTGACGTCACGGACCCGGCCACTGGCGAGGTCATCGCCCGGGTGGCCGACCTGGGTGCCGCCGAGACCACGCGCGCCGTTGCTGCCGCGGAAGTCGCCCAGAAAGCCTGGGCGGCAAAGACCGGCAAGGAGCGCGCCAATATCCTGCGCCGCTGGTTCGACCTGATGCTGGCCAATACCGACGACCTGGCCTACCTGATGACGCGCGAGCAGGGCAAGCCGCTGGCCGAAGCCAAGGGCGAAATCGCCTACGCCGCCAGTTTCATCGAATGGTTCGCCGAGGAAGCCAAGCGCGTGGACGGTGAAGTGCTGGCCACGCCTGCCGCCGACAAACGGCTGGTCACGCTGCGCCAGCCGGTGGGCGTGTGCGCCGCCATCACCCCGTGGAACTTTCCGGCTGCGATGATCACGCGCAAGGTGGCGCCAGCGCTGGCCGCGGGCTGCGCGATCGTGATCAAGCCGGCCGAACTGACGCCGCTGTCCGCATTCGCGCTGGCCGAACTCGCGCATCGCGCCGGCGTGCCGGCAGGCGTGCTGCAAGTTGTCACCGGCGACGCCCGGAACATTGGCGGCGTGCTGACGGCCAGCCCGATCGTGCGCAAGCTGTCGTTCACGGGCTCGACGGAAGTGGGCCGCATCCTGATGGCTCAGTCGGCGCCGACCATCAAGCGCCTGTCGCTCGAACTCGGCGGCAATGCGCCGTTCATCGTCTTCGACGATGCCGACGTCGATGCGGCCGTGGAAGGCGCAATCGTTGCCAAGTATCGCAACGGCGGCCAGACCTGCGTATGCGCGAACCGCTTCTACATCCAGGACAGTATTTACGATGCGTTCGCCGCCAAGTTTGCCGAGCGCACCGCTCAGCTGCGTGTCGGCAACGGGCTCGAGGCAGGCGTGGTGATCGGCCCGCTGATCGAGGACGCCGCGATCGAGAAGGTGAATTCGCTGGTCGAGGATGCCACGTCCAAGGGCGGCAAGGTACTGGTCGGTGGCGGCAAGCACCCGCTCGGCGGCACGTATTACACGCCGACCGTGATCGGCAATGCCACCGCTGACATGCGCATGGCGCGCGAGGAAATCTTCGGGCCGGTGGCACCGCTGTTCCGCTTCAAGCAGGACGACGAAGCCGTTGCCGCCGCGAACGCCACCGAGTATGGCCTGGCCGCCTATCTCTACACCCGCGATATCTCGCGCGCATGGCGCACCGCCGAGGCACTGGAGTACGGCATGGTCGGCCTGAACACGGGCCTGATCTCCAACGAGGTGGCACCGTTCGGCGGCATCAAGCAATCCGGCGTCGGCCGCGAAGGCTCGCGCCACGGCATCGAGGAATACCTCGAGATCAAGTATCTTTGCCTGCAGATGTGATTGCGTCTCCCTCTCCCGCTCGCTCACAGGGGAGAGGGAAGACAACCCAGAAAACCACACACCGGAGACCCCATGAACCCGTTCCGTTTCCAGACCGTGCCGACGGTCATCGTCGAGCTTGGCGCCGCGCGCCGGCTGGGAGCGTTGCTGCGCGAGGCCTTTCCGCAAGCGCAACGCCTCTGCGTGGTGACCGACGGCTTTCTCTCGAAGAGCGGCCTGCTGACCCCGGCCCTCGATGACCTGGGCAAGCACGGCTGGCAGGTGACCCTGATCGACGACGTGATCGCCGACCCGCCCGAGCACATCGTGCTCGAAGCCACCGAGCGCGCGCGGCAAGCCGATGCGGAAGTCGTACTCGGGCTCGGCGGCGGATCGTCGATGGACGTCGCCAAGCTGATTGCCGTGCTGCTTCCTGCCGCGCAGTCGCTCAAGGACATGTACGGCGTGAAGAAGGTCACGGGCACGCGGCTGCCACTCGTGCAAATGCCGACCACCGCCGGCACCGGCTCCGAAGTGACTGCAGTGTCGATCGTCACCACGGGAGAGACCACCAAGATGGGAGTGGTGGCGCCGCAGCTTCTGGCCGACCTGGCCATTCTCGACGCCGAACTCACGCTGGGCCTGCCACGCGCCGCTACCGCAGCCACCGGTATCGACGCGATGGTGCACGCGATCGAGGCCTATACGAGCGCGCATCTGAAGAACCCGATCTCGGACATGCTGGCCGTGCGCGCGCTGGAACTGCTATCGCAGAACCTGATGCTTGCCTGTGACAATGGCCACGACCACGGCGCGCGCGAAGCCATGCTGCTCGGCGCGATGTTCGCCGGCCAGGCCTTTGCCAACTCGCCGGTGGCGGCCGTGCACGCGCTGGCCTATCCGATCGGTGGCATCTTCCATGTCGCGCACGGGCTCTCCAACGCGCTCGTGCTGCCGCACGTCATGAAGTTCAACGCACCGGCGGCCAGCAAGCTGTATGCGGAACTGGCCGACGTGATACTGCCGGGCACCACCGGTAGCTGCGAAACCAAGACAGCCGCGCTGATCGCCCATATCGAGGGACTGGTGCTGGCCACGGGCATCCCGCGCACCTTGCGCGAGGTTGGCGTCAAGGAAAATGATCTGGGCCGTCTGGCCCGCGATGCCATGCTGCAGACACGCCTGCTGGTCAACAATCCGCGCGAGGTCACCGAGGCCGACGCATTCGCGATCTACAGCGCGGCATTCTGACGCGCCCCGGCAACGGGCCCACGATGCGACCACCATGAAACCGCATTAGGACTACAGTGTAAGAGGCGCTATCAAAATGAAGCGAAGCGGTTCTGGCTAGACGCGCGGCCGCAGACAGTACAAGTGGTACGGCAAGGCCGCGCAACGACGCCAGAATCATTTTGATAGCGCCTCTAGAGCGCTACCAGGGCGCTACCTGCCTGCGGTGTCCTACAAGGATGCCGCCGGCCCGTGACACGTCGTTAATACCAGCAACGCGTACCTCACCACCTGCAAGGAACTGCCATGATGCAGACCGAAATCCAGGCATCCACCTGGACCAGCCCCGACGAGGAAGACGAACTGCTACGTGAGCGCATCGGCACGTGTATTGCCGAGGCATGCGGCGGCGATATGCCCGATGGCGTTGCCGTGCACGTGGTAGACCGCCAGGTGACCATCACCGGGCGCGTGGAAGATTCGGACCTGTCCCGCCGCATCGCGCAGGCCGCGGCAACGCCGCCGGGCATTCTCGGCGTCACCAACCTGCTCGTCACGCGGGTGCCATCTCAGGCCCAGGGATCGTAGCCGTCCTTCTCCCAGTACGGAGAGATCCCGTAGTACTCGTGAATGCTGGTGGCCCACTCGGAGTTGGCCATGGTGGGCCAGTGTTCCTTGTCAAAACCCGGCGACGCCTTGAGACGTTCCTTCTCGACACCCAGCACAAAGCACTTGCGGCGCGTATCGAGGGTCAGCGCTGACCAGGGCAGCGCGTGCAGCTTTTCCCCGATGCCAAGGAATCCGCCCATCGCCAGCACCGCATAGGCAATCCGTCCCCCAACGATGTCCAGCATGATGTGATCGATCGTCCCGAGCTCGTCGCCGGCAGGGTCCACGACCTTGTTGCCTTCCAGGGTGTCGGCGGCCATCACGAACGGCCCGCACTTGCCGGGCTTCTGGTTCACATTGCCGATGATGGCGGCCCTGCGTTCGGATGCGCCCGCGGGCGGTGTCTGCTGGTCCATGGGACTCATGGGCAACTCCTCCTGACCAAAGGGTTGGACTGACAAGCGAGACGTATCTCCGGCGCCACATGCGAGCTGAAACCTACCAACGCCGAACTGTCCTGACTTGATCGTAGACGCGCGCGCGGACGTCTTTCAAGTCATGTTGCAGTGCAATCGAGAGCTGCCGCACGCTGACACAGGACGCCCCATGTTGCCATAGCGCTGACAAAAATGTCGGCCCCAGCGTCGGCGACCGCCCGCGACGGCGTCCGACCCGGCCTCACCGATGGCTTTGCGCCGTGGCCATCTCCCAGATGTCCTGTGCGATCGGGTGCTCGCGCTCCTCGATCACGTGGGCCACGAGCCCTGCCACGCGCCCGATCAGCGACCGCCGGTTCCATCCATACACCCAGGATCCGTATGGATGACAACTAGACAATGGCCCGCACGCCGCGACGGCGATCCTCCCGCAGCAATGTGGCGATCCGCTGCAGCGCTTGAGCCAGATCCGTCTGGCTACGCGCGCCACCGACCGACAGACGCACCGCATCCACGGGATTCGCATCCACGCTGAACGCGTCCGAGCAGGCCACCAGCACACCCTGCTGCTCGAGCGCGAGCGCGAACAACTGGCGATTCCAGTGGGGCGGCAGCGTCATCCACAAGTGCAGGCCGGTGGGATGTGCGTTGACGTCCTTCGGCAACAGGCTGCGCGCCAGCGTCTGCCGCGCGCGTACCTCGCGCTGGATGTCGAGCATCAGGTGCCTGGCCTGGCCACTGCGCATCCAGTGCTCGGCCACCGCGGTCAGCAATAGCGAACACCCCATGCTGGAGGCGCGCAACGCATCCTGCAGCATTGAGGCATCGTGCTGGCGCGGCAACAGGACGAACGACGTGCGCAGGCTCGGCCAGAGGCATTTCGACAGCGAGGTCAGATAGTACGCACGCTCGCCCCCTTCGTAGGTGACGATCGGCGGCGGCGCGTCGTTGAGCAGGTAGCGGTAGGGATCGTCCTCGATCAGCGTCATGCCGAGCTTGCGCAGCATGGCCCCGATGGCCTTGCGCCGGGGCTCGGGCATGGTGCTCGCCGTCGGGTTCTGGAGCGTCGGATTCAGATAGATCACCTGCGCGCCGGTTTCGCGATGGCTTCGTTCGATCGCGTCCGGCAACACCCCATCCTGGTCGACTTCGAGCGCGACGACACGCAAACCGAGCTGCTGCGCGGTAAGCAGAAAGCCGGGATAGGTCAGCGGCTCGGCAAGGACGGCATCCCCACGCTGCGTGCGCGACTGCAACAGGCTGAAGATCGCGGCCTGGGTACCCGCGCAGACAATCAGTTCCTGCTGCCCGGCCATCGCACCAACCGCGGGCCGCAGCCACGCCCTGCCCGCCTGGACGATCGAGGCGCCGGACCACGTGTCCTGGTAGGCGGACATCGCCTCGATGCCTTGCCGGGCCAGCACTTCGTCAATGGCCAACTTGAGCGCGTCACCCATGTTTCCACTAGCCGGCTGCGGTGGGGTGTTCATCGACAGGTCGATACGCATCTCATCGCCCGCCTCGCCAACGCCCGCGACGAACGAGCCACGCCCGCTGAACGACGAGATCAGGCCGCGATTGCGTGCCTCCGTATAGGCACGCGTCACCGTGGTGAGATCCACCCCGAGCTGCGTCGCCAGCCACCGCTGCGACGGGATCTGGTCGCCCACGGCGAGTTCGCCCGTCTGCACCGCCCGCGCAATCAGGTCCGCGATCTGCACATAGCGCGGCCCGGCGCCCGGCGTCAGCGGGCGCAGCCATTCCACATGGCGTTCGGCTTTCGTGTCACTCATCGTCGACATCCTTCAATCGTCCATTGCAAACCCGGAACCCGAGGCATAGTATACGCATACAGTCCATACACAAACACATACAGTTTATCACTGTATGGAGTATTTGCCACGGGCTCACGGTGTCGCAAGCCGCCAGACAGGCGAGGCGCGGATCGGGATGAGCCCAGGAGAATTTGTCCATGTCTGCATTCGAAGCCCTTGATCTGGCGCGGTTTCAGTTTGCCTTCACCGTCTCGTTCCACATCATTTTTCCGGCCATCACGATCGGGATGGCGTCCTACCTGGCCGTGCTGGAAGGGTGCTGGCTACGCACCGGGAACACCGTCTATCGCGACCTCTACCATTTCTGGTCCAAGATCTTCGCGCTGAACTTCGGCATGGGCGTGGTCTCCGGACTGGTGATGGCCTACCAGTTCGGTACCAACTGGAGTTTCTTCTCCGAATTCGCGGGCAGCATTACCGGGCCCCTGCTGGCGTACGAGGTGCTGACGGCCTTCTTCCTCGAAGCGGGCTTCCTCGGCGTCATGCTGTTCGGCTGGAAGCGGGTCGGCCCGGGGCTGCACTTCTTCGCCACGCTGATGGTGGCACTGGGCACGCTGATCTCGGCCACGTGGATTCTGGCGTCCAATAGCTGGATGCAGACCCCGCAGGGATTCGAGATCATCGATGGCCGCGTGGTGCCGACCGACTGGCTCGCCGTGATCTTCAATCCGTCGTTCCCCTATCGCCTGGTGCATATGAGCATCGCGGCCTTCCTCTCCACGGCGCTGTTCGTCGCTGCATCGGCCGCATGGCATCTGCTGCGCGGCAACGACAATCCAGCCATTCGCAAGATGCTGTCGATGGCGATGGGAATGCTGCTGATCGTCGCGCCCATCCAGGCCGTGGTGGGTGACATGCACGGCCTGAACACGCTTGAGCATCAGCCCGCGAAGATCGCCGCGCTGGAAGGCCATTGGGAATCGCACGGCGACGAGCCGCTGCCGTTGCTGGTATTCGGCTGGCCGGATATGGAGCGGGAGGAAACTCGCTTCGCAGTCGGCATCCCTCGCCTGGGCAGCCTGATCCTGACGCACACGCTGGACGGGCAGATCAAGGGCCTGAAATCCTTCCCGCCGCAAGACCGACCCAATGCCGCGATCCTGTTCTGGAGCTTCCGCGTGATGGTTGGCCTGGGCCTGCTGATGATCCTGCTCGGCCTCTGGAGTCAATGGCTACGCTGGCGCGGGCGGCTGTATGAACATCGCGGCTTCCTGCGCATGGCGCTCTGGATGGGCCCCACAGGATTGGTCGCCCTGCTCGCGGGGTGGTTCACCACGGAGATCGGCCGCCAGCCCTGGGTGGTGTATGGCCTGATGCGGACGGCCGATGCCGCGACGCCGCACAGCGTCACGCAACTGACGATCTCGCTGGCGCTGTTCGTCATTACGTACTTCTTCGTCTTCGGCGTGGGCATTGCCTACATGTTGCGGCTGGTACGCAAGGGGCCGAAGCCGTCCGAGGGCGACGTGTTCGAATCCGATGCCGAACCGCCAACGGACCACAAACCCGCGCGGCCGCTATCGGCCATCGACGACGACACGCGCCTGAACCCCGCGGAAGCAAGGAGCTGACATCATGGGTATCGATCTCTCTCTGCTCTGGATTCTGATCATCTTTTTCGGCGTGATGATGTACGTCGTGATGGACGGCTTCGATCTCGGCATCGGCATCCTGTTTCCGTTCGTGCCCGCCCGGCATGACCGCGATGTGATGATGAACACCGTGGCGCCCGTCTGGGACGGCAACGAGACCTGGCTGGTGCTGGGCGGCGCGGGCCTGCTGGCGGCGTTCCCGCTGGCCTATTCCGTGGTCCTGTCCGCGCTCTACCTGCCGATCGTCCTGATGCTGCTGGGGCTGATCTTTCGTGGCGTGGCGTTCGAATTCCGCTTCAAGGCCAACGACCGCGAACGCCCGGTATGGGATCTGTCGTTCATGGGCGGATCACTGGTGGCCGCGTTCTTCCAGGGGGTGGCGCTGGGGGCCTACGTCGATGGCCTGCCCGTCAAGGACGGCGCCTTCGTGGGCAGTTCCATGGGCTGGCTCGCCCCGTTCCCGCTGTTCTGCGGCGTCGGCGTGGTCGTCGCCTACACGCTGTTGGGTGGCACGTGGCTGATCCTGAAGACCGAGGGCCCGCTGCACGACCGGATGAAAGCCCTGACGTCCCGGCTGGTGTGGGCGCTGCTCGCGATCATCGCGGTCATCAGCATCTGGACGCCGATTGCCCAGCCACGCATCGCCGAACGCTGGTTCAGCCTGCCCAACCTCTTCTGGTTCGCGCCGGTCCCCCTGCTTGTGCTGCTGTGCGCCGTGCTCCTGCTGCGTGCGTTGCGCCGAGACACCCATGCGCAACCGTTCCTCTTCACGCTCGGGCTGGTTTTTCTGGGATACAGCGGCCTGGCCATCAGTGTGTGGCCCAACATCGTGCCGCCATCGGTCTCGATCTGGGCCGCCGCCGCGCCGCCGCAAAGCCAGGGCTTCGCGCTGGTCGGCGCGCTGTTCGTGATTCCGTTCATCCTGATGTACACGGTGTGGTCCTACTACGTGTTCCGCGGCAAGGTCCGCGTCGGCGATGGCTACCACTAGGAGACCCGACATGTCGCACTTACCTGACTGGGCGCGCCGGACTGGCTGGCTTCTGCTCATCTGGACCTGCAGCGTGGCCGGGCTGGGCGTGGCGGCCCTGGTGCTCCGCCTGCTCATGCAGATGGCTGGCATGCATCGGTAACCGGCTTCTATAGTTGTTCCGGCATTCCGGATCCGACTTCGCGGACCGGATGCGAGCGCGGTTCGCCCCCGCCGAAGGGCCGCGCGCGTCGAAAGACCTCGGTGACCAGCAAGACCGTAGACAGACAGGAGTCGCATCATGAGCAACAAGCCCACCATCATTCTGGTACATGGGTTCTGGGGAGGCGCCGCCCACTGGGGCAAAGTCATCGTCGAGCTTGCACGCAAAGGGCATACGTCCCTTCACGCCGTCGAAATGCCGCTGACCTCGCTGGCCGACGATGCCGAACGTACCCGAAAGATGATTGCGCAGCAGGCGGGCCCCGTGCTGCTGGTGGGCCACTCGTACGGTGGCGCCGTGATCACACAGGTGGGCAATCAGCCGAATGTGGTGGGGCTCGTCTATATCGCGGCATTCGCGCCGGATGCCGGAGAAAGTCCCAGCGGCATCACACAGCAATGCCTGCCGGCCGCAGCGCCCAACCTTGCGCCCGACAGCGACGGGTATCTGTGGCTGAAGGCCGACAAGTTTCATGAGAGCTTCTGCCAGGATCTTTCCGCCGACGAGGCCCTGGTCATGGCCGTCACCCAGAAGGCGCCCGTTGCCAGCACCTTTGGCGACACCATCGCCGTGCCGGCATGGAAGACCAAACCATCGTGGTACCAGATCTCCAGCGAGGACAGGATGATTGCGCCGGACAACCAAGCCATGATGTCCACCCGGCTCAATGCCAGGAAGGTCATCACGCTGGACGCCAGTCATGCATCGCTGGCCTCCCGGCCCGCGGAGATCGCAGCGTTCATCGACGAGGCCGCTGCCACGGCGAGCCAGGGCTGATGCCTCGTCATGTCGCGGCGCGCGGCTTGAGGAGCTCGCCCGCCATGATCCATGGGATGGCTACAATGGAGTACGGCAGACACTGACCCGCGCGCGCAAGCTGCTGGATAGCGTCCCAACCACCTCTGGGAGACGAAACACATGAAACACGAATCCGCGTCCGTTCCTGCTTCGCTGCGCGCGCTCGCGCTGTCTCTCGGCTGCCTGCTGGCCGCACCGGCCATCGCCAAACTCCCGCCGCCAACGCCGGAACAACAGCAGGCGGCCGAAGCCAGGAAGGCCAAGGAGGCTCAAGACGCCAAGGCTCAGGCCGACGCGCTGGCCAAGGTCCAGGATCAGATCGCCGCGCGGTTCGGCAAGGGGTCCGACGCAGCGGCCAAACCCGCCGAGGCGCAAGCACGTTGACGCGGGGCCCCCAAGGGGGAAAGCGGACGGGGACGGGACGGGGCCCCAACGCGCGCGGGCGCCGTCAGCGGCGCCTTACTCGAAAGGCTTCGGCTTCGGCGTCTTGTCGCTCGACGGCGGCAGCATAGGCAGCACTATCTTCGGCTGATCGCCGGTCAGCGTCTTCAGGAACGCCACGATATCGGCGTTCTCTTCCGGCGTGAACTTGCGCGCCAGTTGCAGGCGCCCCATCGTATCCACCGCCTGACTCAGCGTGGCCGCCTCGCCATCGTGGAAGTACGGATAAGTCAGCGCAACATTACGCAGGGTCGGCACCTTGAAATTGAACCGGTCAGCGTCCTTGCCCGTCACGCCTGCCCGGCCCTCCGACGGATTCCTGGTCTTGTACGGCTCCACGAGACCCATCTTCTGGAACGAGTTGCCGCCGATGTTCTGGCCGTTGTGGCAGGCAACGCAGCCAGAGCCCTTGAACAACTGGTAGCCGCGCAACTCCTGCGCGTTGATGGCCTTCTTGTCACCCTTCAGCCATTTGTCGAAGCGCGCGTTCGGCGTGACCAGCGTTTCCTCGAACGCGGCAATGGCCAGTGTGATTTCGGATATCGTCAGCTTGTCCGACTTGAAGACCTTGCGGAACTCATCGACGTACCCGGGGATGGATCGGAGCGTGTCGACCGCCAACTCGTGCGTGAAGGCCATCTCGATTGGGTTGGCAATCGGCCCGCGCGCCTGCTCTGGCAAATCCTTCGCGCGGCCATCCCAGAACTGCACGAAATTCAGGCTGGAATTCAGGACGGTCGGCGAATTGATGCCGCCCTGCTTCCACTTGTCGCCGATGGACGTCTTGAGGTTATCCGAGCCACCCATGCTGAGGTTGTGGCACGAGTTGCACGAGATAAAGCCAGAGCGCGAAAGACGAGGATCGAACCAGAGCTTTTCGCCCAGCGCCACGCGTTCCGGGTGCTGGACCTTGGCAGGCGCAATGGGCTGGATAGGTTCGGCTTGCGGCTCGGCGGCGTGCGCACTGGATACGGCGGCGGCAAACAGCACCGTCATAAACGTCGCCGTCGAAAACGTCGACAGGACTCTGCTTCGGCTGGATTTCATGGGGACTCCGTCTTGTGGGTCGGACCGCGCAGCGCGGTCCGCAAGCCGGATTAGGCACTTTTGGTTCCATCCAGGTGTTGATAGCTATCAACCGCTTTGGAGGATGAAACGAACGGGTACGACACATATCAAATCGGGCTCGATTTCATCCCGATGCGCCGCAGCCAGTCGGACATGCCCATCGTCGCCGAACGATTGGCATACCCGGCTGGCCCGTCACCCATAGTGCGTCAGCAGTACATCAACGGCGCGTCAGTCCAGGGTGATGCCCTCGCGCTGAATCACCACTGCCCAGTTGGCATCTTCCTTCTCGATGCGCTTGGCAAAGTTCGCCGGGTCGATCATGACGACTTCACCCTGCTGACTCAGGACAGACTTTGCACGGGCATCGTTGGCCAGACCCTTGGTGATCTCATACAGCTTCTGCACGATCTGCGGCGGCGTGCCGGCCGGCGCCAGCATGCCGAGCCAGAAGCTGACATCGAACGGCTTGACACCGGCTTCCTCCAGCGACGGCACGTCTGGCAACTGCGGCATCCGCTTGGGCGACGTCACTGCAAGCGGCTTCAGCTTGCCAGCCTTGATCTGCGGCAGCCCGTTCCACGCGTCGAAGGCAGTCTCCAGTTCACCGCTGATCACAGCCATCTCCGCCTGCGAGGCCGATTTGTACGGCACGTGCGTGGTCTGGATCTTCTCGCGGTTGTTCAGCATGGCGAAGCTCAGATGCGCGATGTTGCCCGGCCCCGCCGAGCCATAGCTGAGCTTGCCCGGATTGCGCGTGGCATAGCGAACCAGATCGCCAACCGAACCGATACTGTTCTTCTTTGCCCACTCGGGGTTCGCCACCAGCACGAACGGCGCCTCCACTACCAGCGCGACCGGCGCCAGATCCTTGGGCTTGTAGTTGCTCCGCTTGTACACCTGCGGGTTGATGGTGATGCTGCTCGAGTTCGTGACCAGCAGCGTATAACCGTCCGCGGGCGACTTGGCGACTTCGGCAACGCCGATCAGGCCGTTCGCGCCCGGCTTGTTCTCGACGATGACCGGCTGCCCCAGCGACTTGCTGAGCTGCTCCGACAGCACGCGCGCGACGGTATCGGTGGTGGACCCTGCCGGGAACGGCACGACGATCCGGATCGGCTTGTTGGGCCAGTTGGCCGTCTGTGTGGCCGTCTGCGCGCCAGCCGGCGCCGCCATCGTCCCTGCCATGACGGCCAGCGCCGCTGCCACCAGCTTCATCCCGCCCTTGATGGCGCGGCGGCGTGCGGTGATTTCGCGTTCTTTCATGTGTGTCTCCTTGTCGTTCTCGATGTCGTTCTCGGTGGTCCTGCTGAGTTCCTGCGTCATGCGCGCCCCTTCGATACCTTGGGCTGCGCGGTTTTCCCTGTCACGCCGATACGCTCCAGTTCCGCGATCTGAGCCGGGCCGAGCGCGAGCACGCGCGCCAGCACCGATTCGGTGTGCTCTCCAAGCGTTGGGGCGGCGTATCGGATTGCCTGCGGCTCGCTGCCCGCGCGGAACCAGGCGGTCGTGGCCCTGTACGGCCCGCTATGGGCACGGTCAATGTCGCGCCAGAATCCGCGTACGTGCAGATGGGCATCCTGAAGTACCTGCGACATGGGACGCACCACGCCCGCCGGGATACCGGCCTGCTGCAGCGTCTGCATCGCTGCCTCCGGATCGCGGCCCGCGCACCAGGCGCTGATTGCCGCGTCGATCTCATTCCCCCGCGCGCGTCGGCCAGACACGCTGGCGAGGTGCGCGTCAGCGGCGAGATCGTCCCGCCCAATGACGCGACAAAGGGCGGGCCAGTGCGCGTCCGTGGCGGACAGGACGACCCACGCATCGTCCCCGTCGCAGCGGAAGCACCCGTGCGGAAACAGCATCGGATGACGATTACCCTGTCGCGGCGATACCGCTCCGGAGATCGACTGCTCGATCATGAACGGCGCGGCCATCGGCAGCATGGCCTCCACCTGCGACAGGTTGACGTGCCGCCCCTCGCCCGTGGTCTGCTGCGCGAACAGCGCCAGCAGCATCGCCGCACCCGCGTTCAGCCCGCCAATCGGGTCGCCGTAGGCATAGGAGGTCATGGCGGGCGGCCCATCCGGGTGCCCGGTGTAGAGCGGCAGCCCGCTGGCCTGTTCGAGCGTGCCGCCGTAGGCCCGGGTATTGCTCCACGCGTTGCCGAGCCCGAAGGCCGGCATCGACACCATGACCAACCGCTTGTTCCGGGCGCGCAAGGCCTCGTAGTCAAGCCCGAGCTTCGGCAACACCTCCGCCGAGTAGTTCTCGATGACGGCGTCCGCGCCCTCCACCAGTTCGAGCAACAGCCGCTTGCCCTCCTCGCGCGTCAGGTCGAGCGTGATGCCCTGCTTGTTGCGGTTCATCAGGTTGAAGTTCGAGTTCTTCTCGTACAACCGCTCCCGATAGAACTCCTCGGTGAAGTTCGCGCCGCGCCACCAGTCGGGGTAGCTCGTGCTCTCGACCTTGATGACCTCGGCGCCGAAATCGGCCAGCGTGCGCGATGCAAGCGGCCCGGCCCAGCCCATCGTCAGGTCGATGACACGGATGCCTTCCAGCGGACCCTTGGCCGTGGTGGCGCGCTGAAGCTGGCGCAGCGGTCGATGATCGAGACCCGACGCGCGATAGAACGCATCGTCCGCGCCCTTCAGCGGCGCGTCGCCACCGGCCAGCGGACCCGCTGCGTCGAGCCGGAGTGGCACCACGGGACCTTCGAACGTCGTCCCGTCGATTCGCACCGGCACGAACGCCCCACGTTCCCGGTGCACCGCCTGGCCGAGCAGTTCCTGCATCGTTGGCACCAGCACGGTGGGATGCTTCATGTCCCCGAGCAGCTCGAACCACGCCTGCGCCGTGCGCGTGCGGAACGCCGGGATCAGGATGGCGTCGATCTCGTCGGCCCGGTTCATGCGCTCCTGGCCGTTCGCGAAACGCGGGTCGCGGGCCAGTTCGGGCCGTCCGATGGCTTCGCACAGCGCCGTCCACTGTGGCAGCGTGTGCGTGAAGATGCCGATCCAGCCCGATGCGGTCTCGTAGATACCGGCCGGATGCGTGCCGCAGAAACGGTTGACGCCCAGACGGCGCAGCGGGTGCCGCTTGTCGGGCACCATGCCGGCTTCCATCTCGACCACGCTGAACACCGCTTCATGCAGGCTCAGCACATAGCGACGGCTGCCTTGCGCACCGCCGATCAGGGCGGCCACCGCAGCCGAGTACGCCATCAGCCCACCCACGATCGCGGTCTGCACGTCGTGCGGCATGTGCGGCGGCCCGTCCACCGGACCGCTTCCGTGCACGGCGCCAGCCAGGCAGCGGCACACGGCTTCCGAACCCGCGAACTCGCTATATGGTCCGCTTTCGCCGAACCACGTGAGCGCGACCTCGATTGGCTCGTGCCCCCCGTTGCCCTCTGCGTCTGCGGCCGCGGCCCAGACGGGTGCGGACAGCACGCCCACGCCTTCGATCAGCGCGCGGGCATCGAGAACAACGTCGCAGGTTCTTGCCAGCCGGGCAAGCCACGCGCGGTCAGCGGCATCTGCCGAATCAGCGGTCACGCTGCGCTTGTTGGTGTTCAGCCAGGCGAAGAGCGCGCTTTCCGGCTGCGCTTCGGCACCGGAAACCAGCGGCGGCATCTGCCGCCAGACATCGCCCTCCGGGCGCTCGACCTTGATGACTTCGGCGCCGAAATCGGCGAACAACTTGCCCGCGTACGCAAGCGCCGGACCGGTGCCGACCTCGAGTACGCGCAGCCCACCCAGCGCAAGCGGCGCCGGGGCAGCAGCATCCTTCATCTTGAATCCCTCGCGTGTGGACGTGGATCGGGCCTGCCGAACAGTGCCCGCGTTTCACTCATCACAGTGACAATCACCACGCTCACCATGCATCGACGAACGACTGGCGCGCCCTGCGGCTGCGGACATCAGCCGAGGCAATGCCCTGGGCGATCCATTTGCGCGTCTCGGCTGGGTCGATCACGGCATCGATCTCCACCGCTGCGGCCGTGTTGATCGCGTGGCCACGCTCGTAGGACTGCGCCACCAGCTTGTCGAACAGCGCCTTGCGCTCCGGGCCATCGGGCACCGCTTCAAGTTCCTTCTTGAAGCCGAGCCTGACCGCACCCTCCAGCCCCATCGGACCGAATTCGCCGGTGGGCCACGAGATCGTGAAGTTTGCCGAGCGGAAACCACCGCCTGCCATCGCCATCGCGCCGAGGCCGTAGCCCTTGCGCAGCGTGACGGCCAGCAGCGCCACGCGCAGCTTGGCGGCAGCCAGGAACATCCGTGACACGTGACGCACCTGGGCCTGGGCCTCGATCTCGGGTCCGACCATGAACCCCGGGGTATCGATCAGCGAGATGATCGGCAAGCCATGCGCATCGCAGAGTTGCATGAAGCGCGTTGCCTTGTCCGCGGCATCCGCGTCGATCGCGCCACCAAGGTGATACGGGTTGTTGGCCATGATGCCGACCGGCTGCCCCTCCACACGGGCCAGCGCGGTGTGAATGCCCGCGCCGAACCCGCCGCGCAGCATCAGCACGCTGCCGACGTCGGCGATGCCTTCGATGGCCTTGCGGGTGTCGTACACGCGCAGGCGGTTCTCGGGCACGACCTGGCGCAACGCCAGCGCGTCAGGCGCGCTCCAGTGCGCCACGCGGCCCTGGAACATCGACAGGTAGTGCTTGGCGACCACCACCGCCTCGGCCTCGTTCTCGACCAGCACGTCGACCACGCCATTGGCGAACTGCACCGACGCGGGACCCACGTCTTCCGGACGGAAGATGCCAAGGCCGCCGCCCTCGATCATCGCCGGCCCGGCCATGCCGATGTTCGCCGAGCGATCGGCGATGATCACATCGCAGCAGCCCAGGAACGCCGCATTGCCGGCAAAGCAACGGCCCGACACGATGCCGACCACCGGCACGTGTCCGCTGAGTTCGGCGAACGCCGCGAACGACGGCTGATACAGGCCGGAGACGGACGGGAAATCCACGTCACCAGGCCGCCCGCCGCCACCCTCGGCAAACAGCACGAGCGGCAATTCATCACGGAGCGCCACCTCGACGATACGGTCCGTCTTGATGTGATTGCGCTTGCCCTGCGTGCCGGCCAGCACCGTGGCGTCGTACGCCATCACCGCGCTGCGTGCCCGTTCCTTCGCAACCAGCTCGCGGTTGATCTCGCCGATACCGGTGATCAGGCCATCCGCGGGCGTGTTGACGATCAGGTCTTCCTTGCTGCGGCGGGATGCCTGCGCGGCCAGCGCGAGCGCGCCATATTCCACGAAGGAGTCGCCATCGCACAGGTCGGCGATGTTCTCCCGCGCCGTGCGCTGCCCGCGCGAACGGCGTTTGGCGACGGCATCGGGACGCGCCGCGTCATACAGATAGGCGTGCCGGTCCAGCACACGCTGCAGATCCGCTCGGATCGCATTCGGATCGACATTCCGCGCGGCATCCACGGCCACGCCGTCGGCCTCTGCCTGCTCGAGCACGATCAGCATGTGGCCTTCGGACACCAGCGCACCCTTCTCCGGGCGCAGATCGACCACACGGCCCGCGCACGGCGCGACAATCGCGTGCTCCATCTTCATCGCATCGAGCACGGCCACCGTCTGCCCCGGCTTGACGATCTCGTCCAGTTGCACCGGGATGTCGACCACGCGGCCAGTCAGCGGCGCACGGATCGCCACGAGCCCTTCTTCCAATTCCTCTTCGGCCTCCGGCGCGCGGGTCGCGTGGGCGGGCGTTGCATGGGATGCGCCGCCGAAACGCGCGTCCTGCGCGCGCTCGGCTTCGGCGATGGTTTCCGCCGACGCCATCAACGCCGGCAGGATCGACTCGAAAAGCCGCGTGTGGACGTCCTGCGTCAGGAAGTCCTCGCGCTGGGCAAGCGCCCGCAGCAGGTTGAGGTTGGTCGGCACGCCAACAATGCGGAATTCCGCGAGGCTGCGCTGCAGCCGGCGCACGGCAGCTTCGAACCCGGGTGCGGCGCTGCTCACGATCAGCTTGGCCAGCAGGGTGTCGAAGTTCGGCGACGGCTCGTAGCCAGCGTAGCCGTGGGAGTCCACCCGTACATCAGGACCGGCGGGCGGCTCGAAACGCTCCAGACGGCCAAATGCTGGACGCGCCAGCCCTTGCGCATCGGTCATTTCGGCATTGACGCGCACCTGGATCGCATAGCCCCGGGGTTGCGGCGGCGAAGCCGGATCGAGTCCAAGCTCGGCAAGCGTCCGCCCCGAGGCCAGCCCGATCTGCAGCGCCACGAGATCCACGCCGGTCACCTGCTCGGTGATGGTGTGCTCCACCTGCAGCCGGGGATTGGCTTCGATAAAGACGAAGCGCTTCTGCTCGCCCGACTCGCTTTCCTCGACCAGAAATTCGAACGTGCCCAGGCTCTGGTAGTTGACGCGACGCGCCAGCCGCAGCGCGGCCTTGATAATCTCCGCGCGCAGCTCCGGCTTGAGCACCGGGCTCGGGGCAATCTCCACCAGTTTCTGGAAACGGCGCTGCAGCGTGCAGTCCCGCTCGCCGAGCGCGATAACGTGCTGGCCGTCGCCAGCGATCTGCACTTCGATATGGCGTGCCCGGCTGACCAGCCGCTCGGCGTACAGCGCATCCACGCCAAACGCGGAACTGGCCTCGGACCGGCAGCGCGCATAAGCCTCCGCCAGATCCTCGCGTCTGCGCACCACGCGCATACCGCGCCCGCCGCCACCGCCAACCGCCTTGATGACGATGCCGGCGTCGCCCTGGGCATCGAAGAAGCGTTCGATCTCCTCCAGAGACGCGCCGCCATGCGTGGCGGGCATGACCGGCACGTCGCACTCGGCCGCCAGTTGCAGCGCGCGGCCCTTGTCGCCAAACAGAGCGAGATGCTCGACCGTCGGTCCGACGAACCGGATGCCGGCATCGATGCACGCCTGCGCAAAATCGGCCCGCTCACTCAGAAAACCGTAGCCCGGGTGTACGGCATCGCTGCCCGATGCCTTCGCGACAGCGATGATTCCCGCGATGTCGATGTACGCAGCCGGGCCTGCACCGTCCAGCGCAATGGCCTCGTCGGCCAGCATCCGATGCCGGCAGCCCGCGTCGTCCTGCGAGTACACCGCGACGGTGCCGATATCCAGGTCGCGTGCGGCGCGCTGGACGCGCAATGCGATCTCTCCGCGGTTGGCGATCAACAGCTTCTTCAATTCAGTCTCCTCGTTTCTGCTTCTGTCTTGGGAATTCAGTTCGTACGTCAATCAGGGCCGGATGCCGAACCGGCTCACGCCTGCCTCGCGCAGCGGCGCCGCCAGATTGGCGAACTCGCACAGCAGCGCACGTGTTTCACGCGGATCGATGATGTCTTCGATGACAAAGGCCTCCGCGCTGCGGAACGGCGAGGTCAGGCTGCGCACGCGCAACATGATCTCGGCGCGTTTCTGCACCGGGTCGTCCGCCCCTTCGATCTCGGACTTGTAGGCAACTTCCAGCCCGCCTTCGATCGGCACCTCGCCCCAGTTGGCTGATGGCCAGGCGTAGCGGAAATTGAAGCGCCCCATGTGCTGATGCGCGGCGGCCGCCACGCCATACGCGCGGCGCAGGATGATCGAGCACCACGGCACGGTGGCCTGATAGACCGCCGCCAGCGCGCGTACACCGCGCCGTGTGGTACCGGCTCGCTCAGCGTCCAGGCCGGACTGGAATCCGGGGGTGTCCACCAGATTCACCACGGGCAGGTGGAACGCCTGGGCCAGATCGACAATGCGCGTAAATTTCTCGGCGGTATCGCTATCCCAACTGCCACCCTGCACGCGCGGATCGCTGGCAACCACCGCCACCGGCCAACCATCGAGCCGGGCCAGGCCCGTAACGATGGCGCAGCCCCAGTGCCTGCCGATCTCGAAGAAGGAGCCAGCGTCGACCAGTGCTTCCAGGATCGGACGGATCTCGTACGTCGCCCGGCCATCACGCGGGATGGCGGCCAGCAGCCATTCATCACGGCGGGCGGGGTCGTCTGCTGGTGTCACACGCGGCGGCAGTTCGTGCACCGATGCCGGCAGGTAAGACAGAAAATCACGCGCCCGCGCGAACGCCTCCTGCTCGGTGGCCACCTCGTCATCGACCACGCCATTGCGGCTGTGGATGTGACTGCCACCCAGTTCGTTCTTCGTCAGCCCCTGCTCATTGGGCGCCGCCGCTGGCGGGCCGGCATAAAAGAGCTGCGACGTCTCGCGGACCATCACCGAGTAGTGGCTGGCTGCCACGCGCGCCGCGCCCATGCCCGCCACCGACCCCAGTGCAAGCGACACTACGGGCACCACGGCCATGTTCTCGACCACGTGCTCCCACACCTTCATGGTGGGGATCAGCGTATGGCCCTTGATCTCGACATTGCGCACCGAGCCGCCACCGCCCGTGCCATCGACCAGCCGCACCATCGGCAGGCGCAGGTCATGGGCCATCTTCTCCGCGTGGATCAGCTTGTCGCCCACCGCGCCGTCATTGGCGCCACCACGCACGGTGAAGTCATCGCCCACGAGCACCACCGGGCGCCCGCCGACATTCGCCCGGCCCATCACCAGGTTGGACGGCACCAGGTCCACGAGCCGGCCGTTGCTGTCGTAGCGGCCGCTGCCGCTCAGTCCGCCAACCTCCCGGAACGTACCGGGATCGGCGATACCGGCAATCCGCTCCCGCACGGAAAGCTTGCCGGCCGCCTTATGGCGCGCCACCTTTTCCTCACCGCCCATGCGGGCGGCCAGTCGCCTCCGGTAGGCAAGTTCATCAATCTCTGGTTGCCAGGTCACGGCGTGTTTCCTCTTTGGCGGCGTACGCATTGACTCCACTAGCGCACGATCCATGCCACCCCGAAGACACTCGCCAGCACCATGATTTCATTGAGGATTTTCTCAGTCGCCACTATCATGTCCGCCATAACGACAGCTCGCGTCCTCAACGAGGACACACATGGAGACAGGCAGTGTCCTCAGAGAACACACAGCGTCCGGCCACCGAAGCCGTCGCGCTCGGCGCACTGGTGCTATCCCGCGACGGCGGCCGGGTGGCCGCTGTCGGCGTGTGCGCCGACAGCAACATCGCGGATGCGGCCGAGCAGGCATGGGCGCAGTCGGCGGACCGGGAAACCGGGCGGCGGCTCTTCCCCGTCGAGACGGGCCTCCACCGCTACATCGGCCTGTGCCAGGAAGACGACCAGCATCGACTGATCCTTCTGCATCGCGCGGACGCGAGCACGGCGCTGTTCGATTTCCTGGGCTCGGTGCCGTTCGCTGGTGCGATCCTCGACCACTTCCTGACCAGCCCATACGAAGCCATCGTCGTGGCGGACCGCGCCGGACAGGTGCGCTACGTCAGCCCGGTCCACGAGAAATTCCTCGGCCTGAACACCGGCGAAGGCATTGGGCGTCCGGCCGCGAACGTCATCCCGAATTCGCGGCTGCCCCAGGTAGCGGCCAGTGGCAAGGCCGAAATCGGGCAACTGCAGCAGATGAACGGCGTGACACGCGTGGTCAACCGCATCCCTATCCGCGAGGCCGGCGAAGTGGTTGGCGCCATCGGGCAGATCATGTTCAAGGGACCGGAAGCCATTACGCGAATGCACGAAGAACTGTCGGAGCTGCGCTCTCAGGTCGTGCGTTACCGGCGCGAACTGGATGGCTTGCGTGAAAGCCCATCGCCATACGGCTTGATCGGGGAAAGCGCGCCGATGCAGCGACTGCGCCGCGAGATCGAGACCGTGGCACGTCTGGACGTGCCAGTGCTGATCCTGGGCGAAAGCGGCACCGGCAAGGAACTGGTGGCCCGCGCCATTCACGCTGCAGGCAGCGAGCCCGCGCGCGAACGGCCGCTGGTCAGCCTGAACCTGGCCGCCCTGCCCGCCACGCTGATCGAATCGGAACTGTTCGGCCATGTGCCGGGTGCCTTCACGGGGAGCCAGCGCAAAGGACAGGCCGGGAAGCTGGCGACTGCAGCCGGCGGCACCGTGTTTCTCGATGAAGTGGCCGACGTGCCGATGGAGGTGCAGGTCAAGCTGCTGCGCGTGCTGGAGGACCACATGGTCGAACGGCTGGGCAGCCATCGACCGGAACGGGTGGATTTCCGCCTGATCTCCGCCACCAACCGCGATATACCCGCGCTGATCGACGCCGGGCGTTTCCGCCTCGACCTCTACTACCGGCTGAGCGGCGTGGTGCTGCGTATTCCTTCACTGCGCCAGCGGCGCGAGGACATTCCCGCGCTGCTGCATCACTTCGTCAACGCGTTCTGCCAGCGCAACAACATCCCCGCCCCCGCGATCGACCAGGACGTGGCCCGGCATATCGCCAGCCAGCCGTGGCCCGGCAATGTGCGCCAGTTGCGGCAACGCATCGAGGAAGCACTGGTGTTCTGCGATGGCCGCACGCTGCGCGTGACGGACTTCTCGCGCGGGGAATCAGCAATCGTGCCGGTGGCCGCCAGTGCCCAGCCGGATGAGGCACCGCTGCCGCCAGGTGCGGGGAACAGTGCGCAGAGCAGTGCTGGGATCGAACCGCCAGTGTCCTACGCATCGTCGCTGCCTGCAGCCCCGCCATCCGGCGCGTTGTCCGCCGGCATGAGCGAACTCGCCTATGCGGCGGTGCTTGAGGCCATTTCACGCCACGGCGGCAACAAGAAGCGCGCCGCCGAGCAACTGCGGATCTCGCGCTCCCACCTGTACAAGATTCTGGAGCGCGGGCCGGGTGGCTAACCCGGCCCGCCACGCCAGTCACACCACGCCATTCACACCACATTGATCACGACATCGATATTGCCGCGTGTGGCCTTCGAGTACGGGCAACGCTGATGCGCATCCTCGGCCAGCGCCTGGGCGGTGGCCCGGTCGAACCCCGGCAGGTTCACGTTGAGCCGTGCCTGCAGGAAATATTGATCGCCAGCCATGCCGAGGTCGACTTCCGCATCGACGGCCACGCCAGCGGGCAGTGCAATCTTCCGCGCCTGTGCCGCCTTGCCGAGCGCGCCGATGAAGCAGGCCGACCAGCCGGCCGCGAACAGTTGCTCGGGGTTGGTGCCGTGACCTGCCGCGCCCGGGGGCGTCAGGCGGATATCGAGCCTGCCGTCGTCGCTGCGCGCGGCGCCGTCACGGCCGCCAGTGGTGTGGGTCTTGCCGGTGTAGAGGACTTTTTCGATCTTGGTCATGCTGGGCTCCTGGTATCGGATGAACGTTCTGACCCGGATTGCTGCCGGGCCATATAGGTTGATGTCGAAGGTGCCGCCTGCACGGTTTGCGATGCGTGCCGTGCTGCGTACAGGAGCATTTAAGCGGGTGGATGTATCAGCGCCGTAGCCAGGATCGGCCGGTTTCGTGTGCGCACGTATCGGCGTGGCATTGCGATACAGAGAGATACAAAACAGTGGAGCGGTATAGCGGGAAAGCGGTGAGACGGCGCGGCAATGGCCGCACCGTCACCAGTCGCGTCAGTGACGCGCGGCAGGCTGCGCCGGGGCCGATGATGCAAGTGGCAACGTAAGCGTCGCCTGCAAGCCACCGCCCTCGCGATTGGACAGCACCAGATGCCCACCCATGGCACGCGCCAGTTGCTGGGCAATCGCCAAACCCAGCCCGGTGCCGCCGGTACCCCGGTTGCGCGACGTCTCGACGCGATAGAACGGCTGCATGACCCGTTCGAGATCGGCTTCGGGAATGCCCGGACCCCGGTCCTGCACCGCAATCGCCAGATTGCCGCCTGCCTCGCGCGAGACAGCGACACGCACCTCGTTGCCGAACTTGAGCGCGTTGTCGATCAGGTTCATCAGGATGCGCCGCAATGCCTGCGGCCGCGTCTCGATGGGCGCCCCGACCTTGCCCTCCACCTCGATCGCTTGCCCGCCATCGCGATAGTCGAACGCAAGGCTGTCCAGGAAGGCATCGACGTCCACGCGCACCGGCGTTTCCGAGCTGCCGTGCAACGTGCGCGCATAGGTCACACCTTCGCGCACAAGCTGCTCCATCTCGCGCAGATCCTGAAGAAAGCGCTCCTGCGTGTCCGATGGCTCCATCAAGTCCAGTCGCAGTCGCATTCGCGTGATCGGGGTCTGCAGGTCGTGCGAAATAGCGGCGAGGATCTGCACCCGCTCGGCAAGGTATCCAGCAATACGCTGCTGCATGGCGTTGAAAGCCGCCGCGGCATGTGCCACTTCCATCGGCCCTGATTCGGGAATCTGCTCGGCCTTGAGATCGGGACCGAGGTTTTCGGCCGCGCTGGCCAGTTGCTTCAGCGGGTGCGTCACCACCCGCACCGCGAGCCAGGCGCAGACGCCCAGCAATACAAGCTGCACCGCGAGCAATGCGGGCAGCCACATGGCCAGTGGCTTGGGCGCCGGGTGAATGTCGATGGTGAGCGGGCTGCCGTCACTCAGGTGGATATGCACCTGGAAGTGCTCCGCGTCGCCCGACACGGCATTCGCATGCACCGTGTAGCGGCCTTGCAGCGCATGCGTGATGGTGTCCACCGCCTGCCGCGACAGGGCCTCGCGCGGCGGCTCGTCACCGCTGACGCCCGCGTTGAGCTGGTAGCTGTAGTTCTTGCGCTCGAGCTTGCCGAGCCAGCGCGGCCGCTCGGCCGCCGGCATCATGTCGAGAATCGACACTGAACTCGCCACATCCTGCTCCAGGTTCGAGAGCATCAGCCGATCGGCCGCGCCTTCGCGCTCTTTCAGCACGAGCGCGAAGGAAAGCCCCTGCGCCAACGCCAATCCGACCAGCAGGATCACCATCAGCCGGGCAAACAGGGAGCGCGGCCATGCGCGCAGCGCGCTCGCGTGAGTCACGTCCGCTCCTCGCGTACCTCGACGATCGCCGTGAACACATAGCCGCCATTGCGCACGGTCTTGATGTAACGCGCCTCGCGGGCGTCGTCGCGCAGCCGCTGGCGCAACCGGCTGACCATCAGGTCGATCGAACGGTCGAACAGTTCGGCGTCGCGCCCCTGTGTGAGATTCAATAGCTGGTCGCGGCTGAGCACACGCTGCGGGTTGTCGAGAAAGACCCGCAGCAGCCGGTATTCCGCGCCGCTCAGCGCCACCAGCACATCGTTCTCGTCGAGCAGATGGCGTGCCGTGGTATCGAGCCGCCAGTCACCGAATGCCAGCAGCGTGGCGGCCTCGGTGATCTGCAGGTTCGGCGGCAACATGCGCGTGCGCCGCAGCACGGAACGGATCCGCGCCAGCAGCTCGCGCGCGGCGAATGGCTTGACGAGGTAGTCGTCGGCGCCCATTTCCAGCCCGAGGATGCGATCGGCTTCCTCATTGCGGGCCGTCAGCATCAGTACGGGAGTGGTCTTGTGTGGCCCGGCGCGCAAGTCGCGGCACAGGGCCAGGCCGTCTTCGCCTGGCATCATCAGGTCCAGCACGATGAGGTCGACCGACCCCTTCTCCAGCGCGGTGCGCATTTCTCGCCCGTTCGCCGCAAGCGTGACACGCATTTCGTTGCGATCGAGATAGGTCGCAACAAGCTCACGGATCTCGCGGTCGTCATCGACGATCAGAATATGGTCAGGCCGGATCATTCCTGGCTCCCCTCGGTACAGTCGGCATTCATCCCCATGCCGCCCATTGTGCAGCGCCTTTGTGTAGCACTTTAGGCGACGCGTTGTATCGCTCTCTATCTGGAGCCGTCTTATACAGGAATCGTTGCAAATCTGCCGGCCGCCCGCGCCATGCTGATAGCTCAGGGGGCCGGCGTCGACGAGGCCCCGGGGATGCGCCTGCGGGCCTCCGTCGCTCAGGCATTGGCGCCGTCGAGGTACGGATCGATCGAGCGCGCCGGAGCAGCAGATACACCGGTGCGGTCCAGACCTGCCAGCGTGCGGGCGCCATCGAGGTACGGATCGATCGAGCGTGCCGGATCGGCGGACACACCGGTGCGATCCAGACCTGCCAGTCTGCGGGCACCGTCGAGGTACGGATCGACCGAGCGCGCCGGATCGGCGGATACGCCGGTGCGGTCCAGACCTGCCAGCGTGCGGGCACCGTCGAGGTACGGATCGACCGAGCGTGCCGGATCGGCGGATACGCCGGTGCGGTCCAGACCTGCCAGCGTGCGGGCGCCGTCGGTGAAAGTGTCGACGTTGCGGGCGCCGTCGGTGTACGGGCTGCGCGGGTCCTGCACGCCGTGCGCGCCCTCGCTGTACACGTCACGCGCGTCTTGCACGGAACGGGCACCGTCCGTGAACGGGTCGCGCGCGCCGGCATGGGAAAGCCCAGCTGCCTGGGCGCCTGCGGCGGCAGCGGCCAGGGCGATCGCGAAAACAAAACGCTTGGTGGTGGTCGAGGTCATGATGATGCTCCTTGAAGTAGCGGGATCGGGTTGGTAACTGCGTGCCCCGGGATCGCTTCGTTGCGGTTCGCCGTGGGCCACGCAACGTATTCAAGGAGACCGATGTATCGCGCCCGTAGCGCAAATGTGGGGTTTCAGTGACCGCACGTATCTGCGCCGGCGCCAGATACACAGCGATACAAAACCATGTGGAAATGTGACGCGCAGGCGATGGATATCGTCGCCCTGGCTCCAAAGGTGCCGCTTGCCTGTCCGATTCTGTGGGTCGAGGCGCCTGCACGAACTGGCTTCCTCGTCACTGGGCACCAAAAGCAGACCTTGACACGTCATTCTCTTTTTACAATACTTATCTCATATTTATTCTCAAAAGGAGAACATCGCGCGTGCGATGTGAAGGCAACGTGGAACTGGCCGAACTGGAGATCTTTCGCGCGGTGGCCCGGGAACAGAGCATCACCCGGGCGGCGCGCGTGCTGGACAGGGTGCAATCCAACGTCACCACGCGCGTGAAGCAGCTCGAGGAAAGCCTCGGCGTCGCGCTGTTCCAGCGTGACAGCAAGAAGATGACCTTGACGCCTGAAGGCCAGCGGCTGCTTGGCTATGCCGAACAGATGCTCGCGCTGGCCGAGGAAGCCCGCCAATCGATGCGGGCCGATACGCCGAGCGGCACGCTTCGCGTGGGGTCCATGGAGAGTTCCGCCGCCACCCTGCTGCCGAAGCCACTCGGGCGCTATCACGCCGCCTGGCCCGACGTCGAACTCGATCTGACGACGGGCACCACGCAAAGCCTTGTCGACGCCGTGCTGGATCGCCGTCTGGACTGCGCGGTGGTAGCGCACCCTGGCAAGGGCGCCGCGCGCGATCTCGATATCGCGGAGATGGGTGCCGGACTGGAAGGCACGTTCATCCGGACCGAGGAACTGGTGCTCGTGCTGCCGGCCACGCATCCGAAGGTGCGCGGTCCGCAGGACGTAACGTTGCGCCACCTCGCCGCGTTCGCGCGTGGCTGCACATACCGCCGCTGCGCCGAGGAATGGCTGGAGGAAGGCGGCGACGAGGTACGCCGCTCGCTGTCGGTCATGGAGATGCCGTCCTACCACGCGATCCTCGCGTCCGTGGCCGCCGGGTCGGCGGTGGGGATCGTGCCTCGCGCGTTGCTGGCATTGCATCCCGACCATGCCGAATTCCAGACCGTACCGGTCAGGCCCGCCCACACGTTCCTGGTCAAGCGCGCCGGATTCACCACGTCGGCCTTTGAAGCATTCCAGCGGGAGTTGCGTCATGTCTGATTGCCTGCATTCCCCGCACCCGTCTTCGGTTGCGCGCGGCAGTAGCCACGCCACGCCGGCATCGTGGCAGGAACCCGTCGCCGCCGCGCTGGCGTTGGCCGTGGTCATGGGCTTCGGCCGCTTCGCGTTCACCGGCATGTATCCGCTGATGGTCCAGGAAGGAGCCATGTCCGTTGGCACCGGCTCGCTCGCGGCCTCCGCCAACTACGCGGGCTATCTGGCCGGCGCGCTGCTTGCCACGAAGATCCCGGCGCGCACCGCCAGCGACTGGACGCGCGCCGCGCTCGTTGCCACCGTCCTGTGCATCCTCGTGCTCGCCGCGCCCATTCCGCCTGCCGTTTTCGTGGCGCTGCGCTTTCTTGCGGGCGTGGCCAGCGCCGTGGGCCTTGTCTGCGCCTCGGTCTGGCTATTGCACGTCGTGGGCCGGCACAATGGCGCCCCGCTGCTCTTTGCTGGCGTGGGCACGGGCATCGCGGTTTCGGCCGAGCTGATCGCGATCGGCAATCTGTCGACACCGGGTAGCAGCGTGCTGTGGCTGGTGCTGACAGTCGGCGCGCTAGCGCTGTCGGTACTGGCATGGCGGCCGATCCGCCAGCCTTCGGCACAAGCCGCCACGGCTTCGGCGGCGCACCAGCATCGGCCCCGGCACGCGCTGGGCGCGTGGCCGCTGGTCGCCAGCTATGGCCTGGCAGGTCTTGGCTACATCATCACCGCAACCTATCTGCCACTGCTGATCCACGGCGCGCTCCACGACGTCAATCCACTTCACATCTGGGCCATGTTCGGGCTGGCAGCGGTGCCCTCCTGCTTCCTGTGGCACACGGTGCACGAACGGCTGGGCACGCGGCGTGCCATGCAATGGAACCTCGTGGTCCAGGCGGTAGGTGTGGCGCTGCCGGCCATCAATCACTCTGCGGCCGCCTATCTGGCGAGCGCGGTGCTGGTTGGCGGCACGTTCGTCGGCACCGTGACCATCGCCGTACCCGCCGCCCGACACGCGGCGCATCTGGTCCGATTCAATCTGGTGGCGGCCATGACCGCCGCCTACGGCGTGGGCCAGATCGCGGGACCGCTGATGGCCTCGGCCCTGATGTCTCACGGCGGCAGCTTCAACGGCGCGATGGAGATCGCCTCCGCCGCCCTGCTGATCGCCGCCGGCATCTGCGAGATCCGCCAGCCCAGCCAGCCCAGCCAGCCCAGCCAGACCCGCCAGACCCACCAGACCCATTCGTAAGCTCGACACTCCAACCGGGGAATCCGCCATGAACACCACCTCCCGCAGCCCGCGTCAGAACCTGCTCGCGCGGCTCAACCTCTCCACACCGATCATTCAGGCGCCCATGGCCGGCGTCAGCACGCCAGCGATGGCGGCCGCCGTTTCCGAAGCGGGCGGCCTGGGCTCGCTGGGTGTCGGCGCGATGAACGTGGACGGCGCGCGCAAGGCGATCCGCGAAACCCGCGCGCTGACCAGCAAGCCGTTCAACATCAACCTGTTCTGCCATGTCCCCGACGCGCCCGATGCGGCGCGCGAGCGCGCCTGGCTCGAATACCTCGCGCCGGAATTCAAGAAGTTCGGCGCCGCCGCGCCTGCCAGCCTGAACGAGATCTACAAGACATTCCTGACCGACGAGGCCATGTTCCAGATGCTGCTCGAGGAAAAGCCTGCCGTGGTCAGCTTCCACTTCGGGCTTCCCGCGCAGGAGAAGATCGACGCGCTGCGCGCGGCGGGCATCGTGCTGCTGGCCAGCGCCACATCGTTGCGGGAGGCGCGACTGATCGAAGCGGCGGGCATCGATGCGATCGTGGCGCAAGGTATCGAAGCCGGCGGCCATCGCGGCGTATTCGATGCATATGGCGAAGACGAGGGACTGGGGACACTGGCACTGGTGCGCGTACTGGTCGAGCGCACCAGCCTGCCCATCATTGCGGCGGGCGGCATCATGGACGGCGCGGGCATCGCGGCGGTACTGGCGCTGGGCGCGCAGGCCGCGCAACTTGGCACGGCATTCGTCGGCACCCAGGAATCGTCCGCCGATGCCGCTTATCGCGCCGCATTGGCTGCCGCACTTACCGCCGAACAGCCGCGCCCGACCACCTTCACGCAGGCCATCTCGGGCCGCACCGCCCGCGGCTTCGCGAACCGGCTTACCGCGCTGGGCGCCGCA
>NZ_ANKP01000243.1:0-8467 GCF_000319775.1 Cupriavidus sp. HMR-1 | reverse complement strand
GGCCGGCCCGCGGCAGGCTGCAACAGCCGCCCGCTCGGCGCCATGCGCTATCTGGCGGCGGCCAGTCCGGCGTTCATGCAGCGCTACTTTGCCGATGGCGTTGGCGCAGGCACCCTGGCCGAGGCGCCCAGCCTCGTGTTCAACACCAAGGATGAGCTGCAGGTGCGGTGGGCGCGGCGCTTGTGCCATCGGCATGTGGAACTGCCCCGGCATACCCTGCCGTCGTCGCAGGCGTTCGTGACGGCGGCCTTGGCCGGCATGGGCTGGGGCCTGCATCCACAGGCGCTCGTCGCGCCGTATCTGGCGGATGGCACGCTAGTCGAACTGGTGCCAGGGGCGCCGCTCGATGTCCCCCTTCACTGGCAATACGCACGCGCGGCGTCTGGCTTGCTCGACGGGCTGAGCCGCGAGGTGCTGGCTGCTGCGCGGGCTGCGCTACTGCCGCCCTGATGTTGGCTGGTGTTGGGTGGTATTGGCTGGCAGAGGCGGGTTCCCGCATGGCCTGCGGCAGCCGGGCTCGAGCGGCGCTCTACGCATACTTTCCATCCGAGGTCCGGTCAGACCCACAAGCGGTACAACCAGAACGATTCATCTTCGACGAAGCGCTGCGCGAACTCGGTCGGAGAAAAGCCGGTAATGCGTTTCGTCGTGCGGACCAGATGGGCCTGGTCCGCGAAGCCTTCCTCCAGCGCCAGCCCGGGCCAGTCGAATGGCTGGCCGGCCTCGTAACGATCGCGGGCTGTGAAAAATGCGCCCTCGGTTCGGACGATCGCTTGCCACTCGCGCAAGGACCGGCCGCTATAGGCCTTGATGCGACGTTCCACCTGACGCGGGCTGCTTGTCCGCTGCCATTCGCGGGCCTGCAAGGCCAGGCGTTCCACCCAGCGCCGGCCCGTCTGGCGCAGAGACGCGAGCGTGGACGACCGATGCTGAAGCGCGAGCCATCGCGGAGCGAGATGTTGCTCGAGCGCCGCCAGTGTTTCCGCGTCGCTCTCGGCATCGCTCAGGGACTCGATGAGTGGCCGCCAGCCATCGCCAAGCACTTCGCGCGCGCATCGAAAGCGATCGTGAATTGCCGTCAGATCCAGATCGAACAATGCCTTGGCCGCATCTGCGGTAAAGCACACCATGCCACCGCGTCCGGTGGTCGGCACCCAGCTCGTGAGTGGTGACGATTGGCTACCGGAAACGGCAACCGTGGCCCCGATGGGGCGCCACAGGGGACCGTTCGATGACCGTTCCACCAGGCCGGTGCCCGGATCGGGAAACCAGGACAGGCAAACGAGCGGCGATGCGGGAACGTGGGTCAGGCGCTGCGCGTCGGTCAGCGGAAAGCCGCGCGTGTCCCGGCACACGATTGCCGCAATGGCGCCATGCAGCGATGGCGGGGCCGGATAGAGTCGCGCATGAGGGGGCCGCCCGCCGTGCGATGCCAGTGGCGCGCGCGCGGTCGGGTCTGGGCATTGGATCGGCGTCGAAAGGGGCCCGGAGGACATGAGCGGCGAGTATAGGCAGGCGCGGCGTGGCTGTCGATGTCGTTTCGGTTCAAGACAGACCGCGTGGGAGCGTGTGGAATCTGCACATGACCACCGAATCCCAATCCCAATGCCCGTTCCAGGCGACCAAGTCGCCGACGCCGCCTGGCTCGCCACTGCTGCATCCATACGGCGCCTGGCCGCCTGGTCCGGCAGCCGGCCTGACTGGCTGGCACCTGCTGCGGAGAATGTCGCGCGATCTGCTCGGCACGCTCGGCGAATGGCAGCGGACTTACGGCGACGTCGTGCATTTGCGGATGTGGCCGGAACATGCGGTCGTCGTCACCGACCCGCAGCTCGTCCGCGAACTTCTGGTGACCCATCACGACTCGCTGGTCCGCTGGGAACGTGGCACGCGCGTGTTCGCCCGCGTGCATGGGCATAGCGTGCTGACCGCAGAGGGTGACGCATGGTCGCGCAAGCGGCAGGCGTTGCAGCCGGGCTTCATGCCGAAGGCCGTGCATGGTTTCGTTCCGGGCATCGTGGAGATCGTCGACAAGGGGCTCGCCACATGGCCCACGCGAGTGGCGGACTGGCCGGTGGAAAGCGCGCTGACGTCGCTGACCATGGACGTGATCGTCCGGATGATGTTTTCGGATGAGATCGGTGAGGACGCGCGCGTGGCGGAGTACGCCGTGCGCGCGATCAGCGAGGCGGCCAACGCCGATTTTTACTGGCCGGCGAGCCTGCCCGACTGGGTGCCATGGAAGCGCGCAAGTCGGCAGGCACTCCACACGTTGCGGGGCCTGATCGAGCGACATCTGCAGGCGCGTCTGCGGATGCGCACGGATACCTGGCCGGACGACCTGCTTTCGCGCCTGCTGTGCCTGCATCGGGATGACGCGGCGGCGTGGCCGCTGCAGGCGGTGCGCGACGAATGCATGACGACGTTCCTGGCCGGACACGAGACCACCGCGGCGACGCTGACGTGGTGGGCCTGGTGCATGGCATCGAACCCGTCCGCGCAGGACGCCGCACGCGCCGAGGTCACGCATGTGCTGCGCGGCCAGGCGCCGACGGCGGATAGTCGCCAGGCGCTGCGTCAGGTGGTGCAGACGATCACGGAGTCGATGCGTCTCTACCCGGTGGCCCCGGTGCTCATCAGCCGTCGCGCGGTCCGCTCCATCACCCTGGGCCCGTGGCGCCTACCGGCGCGCACGCTGTTCATGCTGCCCTTGCAGTTGATGCACCACGATCCGCGCTTGTTCCCGGAGCCGGAGCGCTTTCAGCCCGATCGCTTCTCGACAGGTTCGCCGCAGGCCCCGCGCGGCGCCTACATGCCATTTGGCACCGGCCCGCGGGTTTGCCTGGGGCAGCACCTGGCAACGGCCGAGATGACGGTCATCGCCGCGATGCTGCTGCAGCGGTACAAGCTGTCGGCGCCGGAAGGCGCAGCACATCCGCGGCCGCTGTTGAACGTGACGTTACGGCCGGATCAGCCGCTTTGGCTTGCCGTGACGCCGATTTGACCGGGATTGCCGCCTCGCCGGTCTCAGCGACGGCGAGGTGGCACGTGCCAGTGCCTCAGGACGTCACGGTATCGGTCAGGGCCAGGGCCAGGGCCGGGTAGTCGATATACCCATGCCCGTCGCCACCAAAGAACGCATTGGGAATGGCATCGTTCATCGGCGCGCCGAGCTTCAGGCGGGTGACGAAGTCCGGGTTGGCCAGCACCATCTGTCCATAGGCTTCCAGATCGGCAAGCCCGGATGCCATGTCGGCACCCACAGCTTCACGGGTGCGGCCCGGCCGGTTCAGGATCAGCGTGCCGCGCCAGCGTTCGCGGATGTCGGCCAACTGTGGCTCGTTGCCCTGGAGGGTGACGTGCAGGTACGCCAGGCCGAGCTTGTCCAGTTCCGTTACCAGGTGGCGGTAGAGCGCCGGACCTTCGGCGCCTTCGTCGATGCCCCACAGCGGCGTGCCGGGCGATAGTCGGATGGCCGTCCGGTCCGCGCCGATTTCCCCGGCGATTGCGGTGGCCACCTCGATGGCGAAGCGGGCGCGGTTGTCGATCGAGCCGCCGTATTTGTCGGTGCGGGTATTGGCATTGGGCGCGAAGAACTGCTGGACCAGATAACCATTGGCCCCGTGGATCTCGACGCCGTCCGCGCCCGCGGCGATCGCTTGCCGGGCGGCGAAGCGGAAGTCGTCCACGGTCTGGCGCACCTCATCAGTGGTCAGCGCGCGCGGTGCCGGAATGTCCTGCATACCCTTCAGCGTAAACATCGGCACACCGGGGGCAATGGCGGATGGCGCCACACCTTGCCGGTGATGCGGCGTGTTGTCCGGGTGGGACATGCGTCCCGCGTGCATGAGCTGGATGAAGATCCGACCGCCACGCTCGTGCACTGCGGCGGTGACGTTTTTCCATCCATCGACATGGGCTTCGGTGTAGATGCCGGGCGTGGCGAGGTACCCCTGCCCGTCGTCCGAAGGCTGGGTCCCTTCGGTCACGATCAGACCGACACTCGCGCGCTGCGCGTAGTACTCGGCCGCCAGTTCGCCCGGCGTGCCATCAAGGCTGGCGCGGCTACGGGTCATCGGCGCCATGACCAGGCGATTCTTCAGGGTGTATCGGCCGACGCGGACCGGGGTGAACAGTGCGCTCATGTGCATGACCTCTTTTGACAGTGCAGGTTGCCGGCATCGGTTTGCGATGCCGATCAGGCGCTGCCGCGCGCCATCGCGCGGATCAGCGCTTCCATGGCGCCATCATCGGTTGCTTCCTGATCGAGATAAATCTGCTAATTTGCAATGCATTGATCCACTGATGGAGCAATCGGCGTGGAACTATTGAACGACATGGCCTTATTCGTGGAGGTCGTCAAGGCGAAGGGGTTTCGCAGCGCCGCGGACGTTCTGGATATGCCGAGTTCGACGCTGTCCCGGCGAATCAGCGCCCTGGAAAAGGCGATCGGGTTGCGCCTGCTGCACCGTACGACGCGCAAGATCGAGTTGACGGAGGCCGGCCGGATCTACTTCGAGCGATGCAAGCGCATCGTGGGCGATGCCAGACTGGCACATGAACAGCTCGGGACCATGCTGGCGGAGCCTGTGGGCGTGCTCCGGGCGTCATTTCCAGTTGATTTCGCGGTGACCTATCTGGCGCCGCTGATTGCAGAGTTTGCTGGCCGCTACCCCGGACTGAGCTTCGACTTCGATCTCACGCCCCGGCGAGTGGATCTGGTGAGCGAGCCGTTCGATGTCGCCATCCGCGCGGGCGAGCCCGAAGTCTCGCAACTGATCGCGCGTCAGCTGGCGTCGTTCGGGACCTATCTCTATGCCTCGCCCGGATATATCGAACGCGCGGGAGAGCCGCGCGTCCCCGCCGATCTGAATCATCACGAATGTCTGGGCATACAGCGGGGAGGTGCGTGGACACTGCATCGCGGCGAAGTCACCACCACGATCCCGGTGAGCAGCCGCTTTACGTTGAACAGCGTCGGGATGGCGCGTCGTCTGGCCGCGCTCGACATGGGCATCGTGCTGATGGCCGAAGCGATCGTGGCAGATGACCTCGCCACGGGACAGCTACGCCGGCTGATGCCCGAATGGCAGGGAACGCCGGTACCGGTCTACGCCATGACCGAGACGCGCCTGCTCCCGGCCAAGACGCAGCGATTCATTGAGTTCCTGCGTGAACGGTTCGAATAACAGGCGGGTAGCCGCGCGCTCAACGCTGTGAAAAAACAGTGATTGAGAAGGCTTCCAGTGCCACGTCTTATCCCAGTGCCAACGAAGGCGCGCCTGACGCGAGTCAGTTCACCCCGTGGCGTTCCGAGGAGCGAGACTGCTACTGAGCCGACGGCCCGCTGGACAAACCGGTCGACTCGGAGGGCGCCGTGCCACCACCCGGCGTACCCGCCGTGCCTGGCGTGTTTCCATTCCCCGAGTCGGGTTTGTCCTGCTGCTGCGCCTGCCGTCCATGCCGGCCGCCACCGCGCTGACCTAAGCCGCCACCGCCGCCGCCATGGGATTTTGTCGCGGTCTGCTTCAATTCCTGATTGATGGTGTCGATCGTGCGTGGCGCCGGCGTCATGCGCGCGAAGTTACTCTGGATATTGCGCATGGCCGCGTCGTTATCGCCTCCATCCGGGGGCGAGGCCGCTTGCTGGCTGAAGGCGACGCCTGGCAGGGCCAGCACGGCGGCAGCCGCCAGCCAGGCGGCAATACGTGGCTGGCGACGGAAGGTGTGGCGCGGTTTGTTGGGGGCGGGATGATTCATGTTGCGTGTCTCGGCTCCGGTTGATGATTGTGGGGAGCATTTCCCCACAAGAGCACGCAATCTGTTAGTTCTTTCCCGTTTCAGCGTATTGCGGTTGTATCGGCGGATTACAACGACGCTGGCCGCTGTGGCCTTGGACTCACAGCATCCCGGTGATGTGCTGCATGACCAGGCTGCTCAGCGCCACGCTGACCCACACGATCAGGCCCAGCAGCAGCGGGCGGGCGCCGGCGCGCTTCAGGCGTTCGAAGTCGGTGCTCAGGCCAACGCCGGTCAGCGCGCCGATGACGAGGAACGGGGCCAGTTGCTGGATGACGTGCGTCACGCCTGCCGGGAGGAATTCGTTGATTGCCGACGCCAGCACGAAGAGCACGATGAACCAGGGGATCACGCGACGCATCGAGCCGCCAGGCTGGCTGCGCTGGAAGAGCATGGCGATGACCAGCGTGACGGGCACGATCATCATCGCGCGTGTCAGCTTGACGATCGTCGCGTACTCGCCGGCGGCTGAACTCCAGGCATAGCCGGCTGCCACCACCGACGAGGTGTCGTTGATCGCCGTGCCGGCCCACAGGCCGAAGCCGGCATCGGACATGCCGAGCATCTTGCCCAGGATCGGGAAGATCACCACGGCCACGACGTTGAACATGAAGATCGTGGACAACGCATACGTCATGTCGTGATCGTCCGGCTGCAGCACGGGCGTGATCGCGGCGATTGCCGAGCCGCCGCAAATGGCCGTACCGGCACCGATCAGGACCTTGAGCTTCTCCGGGATGCGCAGCAGGTGCCCGGCCACGAGGGCCACGGTGAAGGCAACCGCCAGTGTGACGAGCGAGATAGGCAAGGACGTCAATCCGGTATGGACGACCTCATGCAGTGGCAGGCTGAACCCCAGGCCGACGATCGAATACTGCAGAAGCTGCTTGGAAGCGAACTGGATGCCGGGCTTGCACGACTCGGATGGCTTGAGGAAGGCTCGGCAGAGCAGGCCAAGCAACATGCCGAATACGGCACCCCCCAACAGCGGCACAGCCTTGCCAAGCAGCGTGGCGGGCACGGTCAGGGCGAGAACGAGGAGTAGCCCGGGGAGCGTGGACCTTGCGGAGAGGAGTCGGGACGCCATGCTGCAAACACCTTCTTAGATGAATTTTGCATAACGATATTTCCTCAGTGCATATGGGCGCCAACGGTATTTTCGGGTTGTATCTATCGAAAATGTCGATAAGGACGGCTGTCGGGCCTGCCGCGGCAACCGACGATCCCCCACAAAAGCAAACCGCCGCGACGAGGTGCTCGTGGCGGCGGTTTGCTTTTATCGGTTCGTTCTATCGGCTCGGGCCCGTCTGGCGTGGCCCCAGTCTTCCTACTGCTTGTTCGGGGTGGTGCAGAGCCCGTGCAGCTTGCGCAACCCTGAGTAAAGTCCGCGCCTTTCCTCTGGCGTCAGCATCCGGATGACCGATGCCTGCCCGCGACGCGCCAGCGGAATGACCTGCGCATGGAGGGTGGCCCCCTCTGGCGAAATCCGGCATGTCAGGCGCCGGCGCGTTCCGCCTTCCGACTCAAGCGTCACCAGCCCGCGATCCTCCAGCAGCCGCAGTGTCCGGCTGACCAGCGCCTTGTCCGAGGTGGACTGCCTGACCAGTTCCGCGAATGACATCGTCTCGCCGTGCGCCAGCAGCGCCAGGATGCGCCACTCCGGCACCGTCAGCTCGAAGCGGGACGCGTACGGCTCCGTCACGTTGCTGCGCAGCGCCGTGACGAGCTGGCTCAGCATCGTCGTCAGGAAGTCGTTGACGTTGAGATCGGTGCCGGCTTCGTCGAGGTTCGACCACGGGTCGGTGGTCCCGGTGTCGACGGAGGCGGAACGGGTTGTGCTGGACATGAAGGGGGAGCTGTGGAGACGTGCTGGAAAATCGCCGCAAAGCGCGGCTGGAAGCCGATCGCGATTGTCTCACATGCAGGGTTGCCGGCAACTTCGCGGGTTTGCGCGTCGGACGCCCGCCTCACAAACGTTACGCGCGCCGGTGACGCGCCCGACATCGGGGCGCGTCACCGGCGCGCGCAAGCAGTGTCATCCGGCCGCCGCGCATCAGGGCGCGGCGTTTCCGTGCGGCATCAAGCCGCGAAACCGCCATCCACGTTGAGGCTGGCACCCGTCACGAATCCAGCCTCAGGGCCGGCCAGATACGCCACCATGCTGGCGATCTCGTCGGGGTGGGCGTGACGTTGCAGCGCCATCAGGCCGTGCAGCGATGCTGCGAATTCGCTGTCCTCGGGGTTCATGTCGGTGTTGACTGGGCCAGGCTGCACGTTATTGACCGTGATGCCCTTCGGTCCCAGGTCGCGTGCCATGCCTTGCACCAGCCCCTTCAGGGCGGACTTGCTCATCGCGTAGGCGGCGCCGCCCGGGAACGGCATACGATCCGCATTGGTGCTGCCGATGTTAATGATGCGGCCGCCCTGGCCCATGTGCGCCAGCGCTGCCTTCGCGGCGACAAATACCGCGCGTACATTCACGGCCAGCGTCTTGTCGAAGTCTTCCAGCGGGAACGTATCGACCGGACCGAGGAACAGCACGCCGGCGTTGTTCACGAGGATGTCGATCCTGCCGAAGTCAGCGGCGGCCGCGTCGATCGCACGCGTGACGGCCGCGGCATCGGCCGCGTCGGCGTGATAGGCACGGGCACGGCCGCCTGCGGCCTGG
>NZ_ANKP01000242.1:0-23028 GCF_000319775.1 Cupriavidus sp. HMR-1 | reverse complement strand
CGCGAACCCGGCCAGCGCGCCGGCCGGCGCGCCGCTCGACCTGAAGCCGTCCTCGCAGCCGGCCAAGCCCTGACCGTTTCCAGCTCCATCCGTACCCGATGAACGATACCGCCACGCTCGCCGCCCAGGCTTCTTCCGCCCCATCCACGGATAGCAGCACGCTGGTCGTGCGCCATCTGAAGAAACGCTATGGCTCGCGCACCGTGGTCAAGGACGTCTCGCTCGACGTCAAAAGCGGCGAGGTCGTCGGCCTGCTCGGCCCGAACGGCGCGGGCAAGACCACGTCGTTCTACATGATCGTCGGACTGGTCGCGCTGGACGAAGGCGATATCGTGCTCGATGGCCAGCACATCAGCGGCCTGGCCATCCACGAACGCGCGCGCATGGGACTGTCCTATCTCCCGCAGGAAGCTTCGGTCTTCCGCAAGCTCAACGTCGAGGAGAACATCCGCGCGGTGCTGGAACTGCAGGTGGTCAACGGCAAGTCGCTGCCCAAGCAGGAAATCGATCGCCGGCTCGACTCGCTGCTCGATGACCTGCAGATCGCCCACCTGCGCAACAACCCGGCGCTGTCGCTGTCGGGCGGCGAGCGCCGCCGCGTGGAAATCGCGCGCGCGCTGGCGTCAGCGCCGCGCTTCATCCTGCTCGACGAACCATTCGCGGGCGTGGACCCGATCGCCGTGGGCGAGATCCAGCGCATCGTCAGCTTCCTCAAGGCACGCAACATCGGCGTGCTGATTACCGACCACAACGTGCGGGAAACGCTGGGCATCTGCGACCACGCATACATCATCAGCGAAGGCACCGTGCTGGCCGAAGGACAGCCCGAGGAAATCATCGCCAACGAGTCCGTGCGACGCGTCTATCTGGGCGAAAACTTCCGCATGTGATCAAGCGGCCGCGACGCCGCCTTGCAGCATTCGTCAACTAGCCGTTGGCGATCACGAAGTGCCAGCGATAGGTGATAGCAATTTCCGTTCCAACAACGGGAAGATGCGCATAGAATAGGTCGCATGAAACCATCGCTTCAGCTTCGACTTTCCCAGCATCTGGCTCTGACTCCACAACTGCAGCAGTCCATCCGGCTGCTGCAGTTATCCACACTGGAGCTGCAACAGGAAGTCGAGCAGGCGCTGACCGAGAATCCACTGCTCGAACGCGAGAACGACTGGATCGAAAGCCCGCTGCGCGTGGCCGCGGACGGGTCGGTCAACGTGCAAAGCGCCCCGGCTCCGGCATCTTCCGAACCGCAAGGTAATGGCGACGATCGCGCGAACGGCGCCAACGGCGAAGACGACAGCTACGGCGACAGCTCGGGTGACGATTACGGCAGCGACTGGAGCCTGGACGATTTCGCTCGCCGGCCTCAGGGCGACGAGGACGAGAAGACGCCGATGCAGCTTCGCGAAGCGGAACCCACGCTGCGCGAGTACCTGATGGAACAGCTCACGCCGCTGAAGATCTCCACGCGCGACAAGGGCCTGGCCATCTTCCTGATCGAGTCGCTGGACGACGACGGCTACCTGGGCGCAACGCTCGACGAGATCTGCTCGGAACTACCCAAGGAACTCGAATTCGAAGTCGATGAAGTGCAGGCGATACTGACCCTGCTGCAGAGCTTCGACCCTCCTGGCGTGGGTGCGCGCAACGCCGCAGAATGCCTCACCTTGCAACTGCGCCGTCTGCAGCATCCACAGCGGGACCTTGCATTATCGATCGTCAACCACCACCTGGAGTTATTGGCCGTGCGTGACTACACGCGGCTCAAGAAAGCCCTGCAGGTTGACGAAATTGCACTTAAGGCCGCGCACGATCTGATCCGCTCGCTCGCACCGTATCCCGGACATGCCTACAGCCGTCCGGAAGCGGACTTCGTGGTACCGGATGTGTTCGTGCGCAAGAGTGGCAGTAGCTGGATCGCGCAGCTCAATCCCGACGTGATGCCGCGTCTGCGCATCAACGACATGTATGCGCAGATTTTGCGCGGTGCAAAAGGGGAAGCGGGCGCGGCCGGGCTGCAGCAGAAGCTCCAGGAGGCGCGGTGGCTCATCAAGAACATTCAGCAGCGTTTCGACACGATCCTGCGTGTTGCGCAGGCAATTGTGGAACGTCAAAAGAACTTTTTCTCGCACGGGGAAATCGCGATGCGCCCCTTGGTTTTGCGGGAGATTGCCGATACACTGGGTCTACACGAGTCGACCATTTCCCGGGTGACTACGAATAAATACATGGCCACGCCGATGGGTACTTTCGAGTTGAAGTACTTCTTTGGTAGCCACGTCTCCACGGAGACTGGCGGCGCGGCCTCATCCACGGCGATCCGCGCGCTGATCAAGCAACTGATAGGAGCCGAAGAACCCAGGAATCCCCTTTCCGACAGCCGCATCGCCGAGTTGCTGGGCGAACAGGGCTTTGTGGTCGCACGCCGCACGGTGGCCAAGTACCGCGAAGCGCTGAAGATCCCCGCAGTCAATCTCCGCAAGACTTTGTAGCCGAGCCGCAACCGCCTGCCTGGTGCGGCTCTTTCAGAAGGAGAAGCGCTATGAACTTCAAGATCAGTGGACACCACCTCGACATCACGCCGCCGCTGCGTGAGTATGTGGAAACGAAACTGGAGCGAATTGTCAGACATTTCGATCAGGTCATTGGCGTAAGCGTGCTGCTATCCGTAGACAACCACAAGGAAAAGGACAAGCGTCAGTACGCGGAAATCAACCTGCACCTCAAGGGCAAGGACATCTTCGTCGAAGCGCATCATGAAGACCTTTATGCTGCAATCGACTGTCTGGTCGACAAGCTCGACCGCCAGGTGATCCGCTACAAGGACCGCGTGCAAGGGCATGACCGGGAAGCGGTCAAGTACCAGATGGCTGCCGAACAACTACAACAACAATAAGTCGGCGGCGACACCAGGTCGCCCCTGAGAGGATAGATAGGAAGAGCAAAGCCGCGCATCTGCGCGGCTTTTTTGATGGGCGCGATGCGGATGCGCCGCTGGCGCACCCGTTACCTGAGTACCAGCCCTGCAACATTTGGTCAGCCGGGGGTGTTCGCAACTGACGCCGCTCGGTGTATGCTGCGCCATACAACAACTACAGACAGGACGGCCCCGGACAACCGGCCCGGCATTCCGCGTGGCGAAAGATCGCGCGACGGCGGGTGCAGTTTTCTGGGTGGGCAATCCGACCGGCAAGCTCGCGGCACCACTCGCGGCGCCGGCGCCGCAGCGCACAAGTGCGCAGTGGCCCTGCTCTATAATGGCCGGACGCTCCAATGCGGGCGTCCTTTTGCGCTCAATAGCCTGAATTGCCCAACGCAGCGGGACGACTCATGTGCGTCGGCTCGCCTTTCTGACTCCTCGTGCATCGCCCATGAATCGTTTGGCCAAATTGCTGCCACCCGGCAACATTAATCTCGACGTCACCGTCACCAGCAAGAAGCGGGTCTTCGAGCAAGCCGGGCTCCTGTTCGAGAACAACCATGGCGTGGCCCGGGCCACCGTGACCGACAACCTGTTCGCGCGCGAATCGCTCGGGTCCACCGGTCTTGGCGCCGGCGTCGCCATTCCGCATGGTCGCATCAAGGGACTCAAACAGCCCCTGGCTGCCTTCATGCGCCTGGCCGAGCCGATCCCGTTCGAATCGCCCGACGGCAAACCGGTGGCGCTGCTGATCTTCCTGCTTGTGCCCGAGCAGGCCACCCAGCAGCATCTGGAAATTCTTTCGGAAATCGCCCAGTTGTTGTCGGACCGGGAAATGCGCGAAGGACTGGCCACGTTACCCACGCCCGAAGCGGTCCACGAATTACTGACCCAGTGGCACCCCTGACACGACGGCAGGCCAGCGCAGCCTGACGCGATACCCGCGATACAGCCCCTCCCGAAAAGTCATCCCGCATGGAACTCACCGGCGTCACCTCCCAGTCGATCTTCGACGACAACGCAGCCGACATCAAACTCTCCTGGGTCGCCGGTCTGGAAGGGGCCGATCGAGCCTTCGACGTGGAATTCGCGCGTGAGGCGACATCGGCAGCCGATCTGGTCGGCCACCTGAACCTCATCCACCCGAACCGGATTCAGGTGCTCGGCAAACCCGAGATCCTTTACTACCAGCGCCTCGACGACGAACCCCGCAAACGTCAGATGGGCGAGCTGATCCTGCTCGAGCCGCCATTCCTGGTGGTGGCGGATGGCATGGAGCCGCCGCCCGATCTGGAACTGCGCTGCACGCGCTCGTCGACTCCGCTGTTCACGACGCCGGTATCCTCGGCGGCCGTCATCGACCACCTCCGCCTGTACCTGTCGCGCATCTCCGCGCCGCGCGTCACCATGCACGGCGTGTTCCTCGACATTCTCGGCATGGGCGTGCTGATCATGGGTGAGTCGGGCCTTGGCAAGAGCGAACTGGGCCTGGAACTGATCTCGCGCGGACATGGCCTGGTGGCCGACGACGCCGTCGATTTCGTGCGGCTTGGCCCGGATTTCATTGAGGGCCGCTGCCCGCCGCTGCTGCAGAACCTGCTTGAAGTCCGCGGCCTGGGCCTGCTCGACATCAAGACGATCTTCGGTGAGACCGCCGTGCGGCGGAAGATGAAGCTCAAGCTCGTGGTGCAATTGGTGCGCCGCAACGACGGCGAATTCGAGCGCCTGCCGCTTGATTCCCAGTACCTCGACGTTCTTGGCCTCCCGATCCACATGGTGAAGATCCAGGTGGCAGCTGGCCGAAACCTTGCCGTGCTGGTGGAAGCCGCCGTCCGCAATACGATACTGCGCCTGCGTGGCATCGATACCCTGCGCGACTTCATGGACCGTCAGCGGGCAGCGATGCAGGCCGACGTGGTTTCCCGCGGCCAGGGTCGGCTGCTCTGATCAGACAATTCCGGCGGTTTTGTGAAACGCCGGCGTCGCTTTCAATTGCTTACAAGCGGCCGGCCTCCCCTCGTCAACGCGCTTTGGGCGCGCGCCGTTTTGTGCTTCAATGGGCATCGAGCCCAGTCCGGTACCGCCAGCCGCCGTGCTGCATCCTGAAGGTCGGCGTCCGGCCATGATGTGTTTCCACAGCCAGGAGAGAAGCATGAAGAAACTGATCGCGATGTGCGTGCTGGTTACCCCTCTGTTCGCCACGGGCGCGTTCGCCCAGGGCGCCTCGGCCCCGGCCGCTGAAAAATCTGGCAAGGCCCCGACCGCGCAGCAGGAAAAGATGTCGGCCTGCTCGAAGCAGAACAAGGGCAAGAAGGGCGACGACTACAAGAAGTCCATGAGCGATTGCCTGTCGGGCAGCGCACCAGCCGCCGCACCGGCCGCACCGAAGACCCAGCAGGAAAAGATGTCGGCCTGCTCGAAGGAAAACAAGGGCAAGAAGGGCGACGACTACAAGAAGTCCATGAGCGATTGCCTGTCGAAGCCGGCGGCCTGATCCGCCAGATCTGATAGATCCCGTGGCAATGATGGCGAATCGGCGACGATTCGCCATTTTGCTTTAGGGCAGGTGTCATGACGCCGCCATCACGCGATGCTATGCTTGCATCGCTATGCGGATCATCCTTATCACCGGAATTTCCGGCTCGGGCAAGTCAGTCGCGCTGAACGTACTGGAAGACGCGGGGTACTACTGCGTCGACAACCTGCCGGCCCAGTTCATCCCCGATCTCGCCTGCTACCTGGCGGAACAGGGCTACTCACAGCTTGGTGTTGCCACCGACATCCGCAGCCGCGAATCGCTCGCGCGACTGCCCGATACGGTGCGAGAGCTGGCCGCGAACCATCAGGTACAGGTGCTGTACCTGACCGCCAGCACCGATGCGCTGGTTCAGCGCTACTCGGAAACGCGCCGGCGCCACCCGCTTTCGGCACAAGTCGAAGTTGGCACGGCCGCTGGCACGCCCAACGATACCTCGCTGATCGAGGCCATCGAGAAGGAGCGGGAGCTGCTAAGCCCGCTGGCGGAATCGGCCCACCGCATCGACACCAGCAACGTGCGCACCAATACGCTGCGCAGCTGGATCAAGGAACTGATTCAAGACGAGAACGAGAACAAGAACAGCCAGCAGCTCACGCTGCTGTTTGAATCGTTCGGGTTCAAGCACGGCGTGCCCAGCGACGCCGATCTCGTCTTCGACGTGCGCTCCCTGCCGAACCCCTATTACGATCTCGCGCTGCGCCCGCTCACTGGGCGCGATGCGCCAGTCATCGACTTCCTGCAAAGCCAGCCGATGGTGCTGGCCATGGCCGAGGATATCCGCGCCTATGTGGAGAAGTGGCTGCCGAGTTTCATTGCGGACAACCGCAGCTACCTGACCGTCGCCATCGGCTGCACCGGAGGCCAGCACCGTTCCGTGTTCATCGCGGAAAGACTTGCCAACTACTTCCGGGCACATGGTAATGTGCTGGTCAGACACCGCGAGTTGGCCCCCGCTGGCTGACGCGCGGCGCCCCGCCGTTTTCCCATGACTGGAGCCGGCCAACCGCATGTCGACCTTTCTTTCCGGCACCGCATCCGATTCCGCTACCCTGGATGCGCTGCCGCTGTTCCCTCTTCACACGGTCCTGTTTCCGGACGGCCGTCTGCCTCTCCGTGTATTCGAGAAACGCTACGTCGACATGGTGCGCAACTGTATGCGCGACCATCTGCCGTTCGGCGTTTGTCTGATTGCCACCGGAGAGGAAGTCGCGCAGCCGGGCCAAACCACCGAACCCGAGTCCATCGGCTGTCTTGCGGAAATCGTCGATTGCAATGTGGAGCAACTCGGCGTCCTGCTGATTGAAACGCGCGGACGCCAACGCTTCCGGGTGCTGTCCCACGCCACGCGCGATGACGGCTTGCTCGTGGCGAGCGTGGAACTGCTGCCGCCGGATGTCATCGACTGCAAGCTGGAATTGCTGGGCGAGTGCCTGGCCGCGTTGCGTCGAATCGTGACCTCGCTCCACACGGATCAGCCCGACAAGCCGAAACTGCCCTTCGGAGAGCCCTATCTCTGGGACGATCCGAGCTGGGTGGTCAACCGGCTGTGCGAGTTGTTGCCGGTGCCACTCAAGGCCAAGCAGATGCTGATGGAGCTACCTGATGCCGGCGTGCGCATCGAGATCGTGCATCGCTACATGCGACAGCACCACATCGTCTGAGCCGCCTTCTGAGCCGCCTTCCGAGCGGGCAACTCAGAAAAGTCCGAGTCTCGCCTGATCTTCCAGCAGCTTGCGCACCGGGGCCGGAGTGCCCAGCATGTCTAGATCGTCAAGAGACAGCCACCGGCTCGCGGCATTACCCTCAAGCGCGACGGCGTCCAGATCGACGCGAATCGCGCGAATCAGCAGGCGAAAATGGGTAAACACATGCGTCAGTTCGCCAGCCAGATACGCGCGTGCAGGCGAGCCATACGCGCGGGCTAACTGCAGCGCCGACTCCTCGGCGACCTCCGAATCGAACGGTACCGCGTCGACCGGCATTTCAGGCAGACTCCACAAGCCGCCCCAGATGCCGCTGCTGGGACGCAACTGCACGAGCACATCGCGTCCATGCCGGACGATCAGCATCACAGCGCTGCGCTCCGGAATCGCCGCGCGTGGCTTCGGCGTGGGCAGCACGGCGGTGAGGTTGTCCTTGCGGGCCACGCAATCGGCCACGAGCGGGCACGCCTCTGCGTCGGCCAGACAGGCTGGCTTGCCGCGCGAGCAGATCGTGGCGCCGAGGTCCATCAATCCCTGCGTGTAGGCCACCATGTGATCTGCCTGATGACGTCCGGCAGGCGGCAGCGCCTGTTCGGCCAGCGCCCACATCCGATTCTCGATCGCGCGCTCGCCGGGATAACCGTGAATGCCGAACACACGCGCGAAGACGCGCTTGACGTTGCCGTCCAGGATCGGAGAACGAACGCCGGCACTGAACGCCGCGATCGCCGCAGCCGTGGAGCGACCGATGCCGGGCAGCGTTACGAGCACCTCTGGGGCGGTCGGAAACACGCCAGCGTGCTCATCCACCACGGTCTTGGCGCAGCGATGAAGATTGCGCGCGCGCGAGTAGTAGCCCAGCCCGGCCCACAAGGCCATGACCTCGTCGGCAGACGCTGCCGCCAGAGCGGCAACCGTGGGCAGCGCCGTCACGAAGCGCTGGAAATACTCGATCACCGCTGCCACCTGCGTCTGCTGCAGCATGATCTCGGACAGCCAGATGCGGTACGGATCGCGTGTGTTCTGCCAAGGCAGGTCGTGCCGGCCGTGCTGGCGCTGCCACGTCACCACGCGCATACCGAAATCGGATGGCACGGCGATGGTCTCGGGCATGGTGGGGGCGGCGGCAGGCTTGCGGGGCATTGCGGGATCTTGAAAAGAAAAAGCGCCGCTCACAGGCGGCGCCACATGATACATCGGCGGTTGCAATACCCTTCCCAGATCGCCGGGTCTGCCCCCTCTCCCACAAGTGGACGAGGGGGACGCTCCGACTACGCCGCGCGCGCCGTTGCTTCCGGGGGCACGTCCACCAGCCTGCGCGCGAAGCTCTCGATCTTCGTGCTCCGCTCATCGAGGCCGTTCAGCACTTCCTCAAGTTCGGCAATGCGCGATTCCAGCGTGTCCGTGGCCTCGTGGATGCGCTCGATCGAATCGACGCGTCGGCGCAATTGCTTCTGGTGCTCGCGTACCTGCGCCTCGAGCGGCGTCATCACCGACTTCAGCCAGATCTCGATATCGCGATTTAGATCGCGGAAGTTCTCGAGCACGCGGCTGGCCATCGTCGCGAATGCGTTCTGCACCAGTTGCGGACGCGAGCGCGTCAGCATGTGCACGGCGCCGAAATGCGTGTTCACCAATTGCAGCGTTTCCTGCAGTTCGTTGGTATAGCGCGACGTCACGAACTGCATCGGCGAAGGCAGCGTGAAACCATGTTCGGCATTGAAGCGCCGATACATGCTTTCAACGAGCTGGTGCAGGCCAACGATCTTCTGATCGGCGTCGGTAATCAACCCGGTAAGCTGGCCGAACAGCGCTTCCATGTCCTCGCGCAGGCCGCGCGAGAAGAAGCGCTCCTTCATCTGCTCGCGCGCATCGCGCATCGTGCGGCGAACGTCGCGCAGTTGCAGGCTCTTGATGATGTCCGCGCTATGCCGCCCGAATACCAGCCGCAGCGCCTGGAATTTCGCGATGCTCTGCTCGAACTCCTCCTTCTCGCTCTGCACGCGCATCAGCATGTGCTTGACCATCGCATGGTTCTTGCCACGCAGGCCGCGTAACTCGAACAACTGCTCGACGATATCGCGCCGGCGGCTCTGCAGCAGTTGCTGGGCGCCGCGCGACATCTCCTGTACCAGGCGCTGTACCTGGTCGGCCACGATCTCGCGCCGCTGCGGAATGAGCTGGTCCGACAGCACGTGCTCGAACTGCATCAAGTTGCTGCGCACGAGCATCGGCTCGTCGTTGGTGACCTTGGCCACCAGCCCCTTCTGTGCCGATACCGGGTAGACCCGGCGTTCCTCGATGCCGAGCGTCTGCGCGGTCGTACGGACCTGGCGCGAAATCTCCGACGCGATCTCGGATGATGACTTGAGCGGGTCCCAGAGACCATCGATCTTGTTCAACACGGCCAGGCAACCGCGGCGATGGCCGGCGCCCACATGGCTGCGCCAGAGATCGAGGTCGCTCTTGGTCACGCCGGCATCGGCGGCCAGCACGAATACCACCACGTGCGCATCGGGAATCAGGCGCAGCGTCAGTTCGGGCTCGGTACCGATCGCGTTCAGGCCCGGCGTGTCCAGGATCACCAGACCCTGGCGCAGCAACGGATGCGGGAAGTTGATCACCGCATGGCGCCAGCGCGAGATCTCCACCATGCCATCGGCATCCACCGCCCAGGCGGCATCCGGATCGTTCTCGTTGTACAGGCCCAGCGCCTCGGCCTCGGCCGGGCTCACGCGCGTGGTCTCCACGACGTGCTGGAACGCAGCCAGCATGCCATCGGGCGACGACGGGTCGAGCGGTACCGTGGTCCAGTGAGAATTCGCGGAACCGGGCTCCATGAAGTCCGCCGTGGACGCGTCCTGCAGGCGCGTCTCGATCGGCAGCAGCCGGATGCACGGCACCTCGTTCTCGTCGTAGCGCAACTCCGTCGGGCACATCGTGGTGCGGCCGGCCGATGACGGCAGGATGCGTCGACCGTAGTCGGCAAAGAAGATGGCGTTGATCAGTTCGCTCTTGCCGCGCGAGAACTCGGCGATGAAAGCGACCTTGAGCCGGTCGCTCCTGAGCACGTTCTGGATGCGCTGCACGCGGTCTTCCGCGGTGGCGTCATAGAGATCGTATTGCTGCAGCCAGGACTGGAAGTCGGCGAGAGAATGAAGAACCCCGGTTCTCCAGGCGCCATATTGTTCGAATTGCTGTGCGAGGCTCGTCATGGAGTGGTTCGCTTTTCGGCTCGGATTTATTGGTTTCGGGCTCGTATTGCACAACTGGCCCCGGGATGGTTCCACTGACCCTGCGGTCCCTTGGCAAGTCGACGGCCAGGTCCATGCCCCATCGGCAGGGTGGCTTGGCGCATTTTGTAACTTTTTATGTCTGCGCACACGATACAGGTTTCTTGCACGATTTTGTGGAATTCACGCCCCTTACGGCATTCCACCTGCGCGAGTGTTGCGCCGACCCATCGGCAGGCGATTTCAACAAGAAATCCAGACCGGTTCGGCGTGTGCCAGACCGTCCCGGACAGGCTTTGCGCCCCGGCGACGGGTCAGTGCTGGCAGTGCGGGCAATAGAACGTCGATCGCTGGCCCTGCAGGATCTGACGGATCGGAGTGCCGCAAATGCGACATGGCTCGCCGGCACGATCGTAGACAAAACAGTCGAGCTGGAAATAGCCACTGCTGCCGTCGCTGCCGACGAAGTCGCGCAATGTGCTGCCGCCGCGTGCAATGGCCTCCGCCAGCGTCTCGCGCACGGCAACGGCCAGCTTCTCGCAGCGCGCCAGGCTCAGCCGCCCGGCCTGCGTGGTCGGCCGAATGCCGGCGCGAAACAAGCTCTCGGAGCAGTAGATGTTGCCAACGCCGACGACGACGTCGCCCGCCAGCAGAGCCTGCTTGATCGCCATGGAACGCCCGCGCATGCCTCGATGAAGCCATGCGCCATCGAAGCGCGGGTCGAAGGGCTCGATGCCGAGCCTGCTCAGCAGCGGATGCCCGGGCAGGTCCGATTCGGCAAGCGGCGTCCAGAGAATGGCGCCGAAGCGGCGCGGGTCGCGGAAACGCAGGACAACCGGCTCGGCCTTCGCGGTATCCGGGCCGGCAGCCAGCAACAGGTCGAGATGATCATGCGCGCCCGGCGCGGGCGGATCCGGATAGACGCGCAGCGTGCCCGTCATGCCCAGGTGCACCAGCAGCCAGCCGGGCGCGGCGTCCTCGCCTGTCCCCGCCCGGGTGGCGTCGACCGGCGGCAGGCATTCCAGCAGCAGATACTTGCCGCGTCGCTCGATACGGCCGATGGTGCGGCCCGTCAGTCGCGCCTCCAGTTCCGGCTCGACCGGCCAGCGCAAGCCCCGGTGGCGCACGGTCACATCGGTAATGCGGCGGCCCACTACGTGCGGCAGCAATCCACGCCGCGTGACCTCGACTTCCGGCAGTTCTGGCATCGCCCCCCTTATTCCATCCGCCGGCCGGCAGCGGGCTTCCGGACCCTTATCAGCCCTTATCCAATCAATTCCCAAGAACCTCTTGCCTGTTTTCCCGATCCAACGAGGCAGGATTTGCCCTGCCATGTGACCGGAAGCGGCGCACATTGTGCGGGCTGCCGTACGTAGCCAACCCAAGGGCGCCGGGCAAGGCAAGCAGCGCATTGTAGCGGCAGGCTACAATGCCTCCATTGACTGCAACGCCCCCGCGCGCCGGAGCATCGATTTCATGCCGGACCATCTTTCGTCCTTTCAGGCCATGCGCCCGGAATCTTCGCAAATGAAAGCCTTCACTGCCACCGGTCCGACGATTTCCCCCGCCGGACGTTTCCGTCGCCATGCGCGCGCCCTGGGCGTGGCTGCGTGCCTGGCGCTGGTTTCGCTCGCTTCCCATGCCGCACCGGCCAAGGTTGCCCAGAACGATGACGAGGTCATCGACGTTCCAGCGCCGTCGTCGGCAGCACGCGCGCAGCGGACGCCGCTACCCAATGTTTCGCTGTCGCCAGACATCCTCTACCGAGTGCTGGCGGCGGAAATCTCGCTGCAACGCGGGATGGCCGGCGCGGCATACCGGACCTATCTTGATCTTGCTCGCGAAACGCGTGACCCGAGACTGGCCCAGCGCGCCACCGAAATCGCATTCAACGCGCGCAGTTCGCAGCAGGCGCTGGATGGCGCCCGGCTCTGGTCCGACCTGGCGCCGAAATCGCCGGCAGCAAGCCAGGTCCTGGCAACACTGCTCGTGCTCAACGGACGCTGGGAGGAAGCCGAGCCCCTGCTGAGCCGCCAGCTGGCGACGGCGCCAGCCGCGCATCGCGGGGACGCCATCCTGCAATTGCAGCAGCAGATGTCGCGCACGAGTGACCCCGCAGGCGCAGTCGCCGTGCTCCAGCGCCTGACCGCCAACGATTCGAAGCTGCCGGAAACTCACCTGGCCCTGGCGCGTGCGCAAGAGATGGCCGGAGACAGCCAGGGCGCGCTGACCGAGCTTGATGAGGCGCTTCGGCTCAAGCCGAACCTCGAAGCTGCCGCGCTCATGTCTGCCGAAATGCAAGCCGAATCGGCCCCCGACAAGTCGATCGCGGTGATGAAGCGCTTCCTGGCCAAGTCGCCCTCGTCAGTCAACGGCCACATCACGCTGGCAAGGCTGTATCTGCAGCAGAACGACATGGATTCGGCCCGTGCCGAGTTCGAGGTCCTGCGCAAGGTTGCGCCGACCGATCCGCGTGTGCCGCTGGCTCTGGGGCTGACCAGCCTGCAGGCGCGCAGTTATGACGATGCCGAACGCTATCTGAAGGAGTACCTGCAGATGGCGGAGAAGTCGCCAGCGGCCAACCCCGACATCGCGTACCAGTACCTCGCGCAGATCGCCGAGGAAAAGAAAGACTATCCCGCGGCAATCGACTGGCTCGACCGAATCGAGGACCCGCGCCTGACCCTGGCCGCACAGGCCAAGCGTGGCCAGTTGCTGGCACGCATGGGCAAGCTCGACGATGCGCAGGCCGTATTTGGCGACATGCTGGCCGACGCCGAAGACATCCCCGATCCCGCGCAGCGCGCCCTGCGCATGGCCGCTATCCGTCAGGCCGAGGTGGCCGCGCTGATGGACAGCAAGGCGTACGACCGCGCGCGCAAGGTGCTGGACGAACGCGTCAAGGCCGAGCCCGACAATGCGGACTGGATCTACGAACTGGCGATGCTCGACGAACGCGAGAAGCGCTACGACAGCATGGAGCGTGGCCTGCTCAAGGTGATCGCGCTGCAGCCCGACCAGAAGCAGGGCTACAACGCGCTCGGCTACTCACTGGCCGACCGTAACGAGCGTCTGCCGGAAGCGCGCAAGCTGCTCGAACGCGCATCCGAGCTCGGACCGGATGATCCCTACATCATGGACAGCCTGGCGTGGGTCAAGTACCGTCAGGGCGAACTGCAGCCCGCGGCGGATCTGCTCAAGAACGCGTTCGCCAAGGCCCCTGAGGCCGAAATCGGCGCGCATCTGGGCGAGGTGCTCTGGCAACTCGGCCAGCACGACGAGGCACGCAAGACGTGGAACGAGGCGGCGAAGGTCGAGCCAGACAATCAGACGCTGATCGACACCCTGCGCCGTTACAACCAGAACGTCCTGCTGTCGAAGTAGTTCACATCAGGCAAGCACGTCGCACGCCCGGGCCAGCGCCCGGGCGGTTCGTTCTGGCGTGCGCCAATTATCCCAACACTTGAACATGCTCCGATCCCGTCGATTGGCCCTGCTCTGCCTGGCCACACCGCTCTGGCTCGCCGCGTGCGCCAGCGTCGCACCAACGCGCGGCTTCGATGCCGGCGAAACCGCCGCCAGCCAGCTTTACACCGGCCGGTTCTCCGCCAACTACGTCCGCTACGGCCGCAACGAAGGCGTGCAGGGCAGCTTCCGCTGGCAGGAACAAGGCCGCAACGTGCGGCTCGATCTCGTTTCGCCGCTGGGCCAGACGCTGGCCATCGTCACGGCGACCCCATCCGGGGCCACGCTCGACCTGCCTAACGAGGCGCCGCGCAATGCGCCCGAGGTCGACAGCCTGATGGAGCAGGCGCTCGGATTCTCGCTGCCGGTATCTGGCATGCGCGACTGGCTGCATGGCCGCGCCGCGCCGGGCATACCATCGAACATCACGCGCGACGCGAACGGCCGCCCCGACACCCTGCGGCAGAGTGGCTGGACCGTGCGCTACCTGGCCTGGCAGGACACGCCCGAGAACGCCACGCCCACGACCACGCTGCCCCGCCGTATCGACATGGCACGCGATGGCAATGAATCGCCGCTGTCGGTGCGGCTCGTAATCGACCCGGAGAACAAAGAATGACCGTCGGCACGGCCCTGCCGCCACCGGAGCTGCGCAACTGCCCGGCCCCGGCCAAGCTCAACCTGTTCCTGCACGTGACCGGCCGCCGCCCCGACGGCTACCACACGTTGCAGACCGTGTTCCAGCTCATCGACTGGTCTGACACGCTGCACTTCCAACGCCGCGACGATGGCGTGATCACGCGCGTTACCGACATCCCCGGGGTGCCGGCCGATACCGACCTCGTCGTGCGCGCGGCCCGCGCATTGCAGGCGGCCAGCGGCACGCGTTTCGGCGTGGACATCGCCATCGACAAGATCCTGCCCATGGGTGGCGGCATCGGCGGCGGGTCGTCCGACGCCGCGACCACGCTGCTGGCGCTGAACCACCTGTGGGGCGTGAACCTGCCGCGCACAGAACTGATGCGCATCGGCCTTTCGCTCGGCGCGGACGTGCCCGTGTTCGTGTTCGGCCAGAACGCGTTCGCCGAAGGCGTGGGCGAGGAGTTGACGCCAGTGACGCTGCCCGACAGCTGGTTCGTGGTCATCCATCCGCGGCAACATGTGCCGACCGCAGCAATATTTTCGGACGAACGCTTGACAAGGAATTCTCCAATCTCTATAGTTGCGGACTTCGCTGCTTGCACAAACAAATTCGCTTTCGGTCGCAACGATCTGGAAACGATAGCAACAGCGAAGTTCGGCGAAGTTGCCCGAGCCCTTGAGTGGCTGAAAAATTACAGTCCACAAGCAAGGATGACCGGTTCCGGAGCCTGCGTATTTGCCCGCTTTGAAGACGAGCAGACTGCGCAGAGAGTGATGGAAAGGTTGCCATCTGAATGGGATGGCAGGTGTGTGAAAAATTTGTCACATCACCCGCTCGCAACGTTCGCGTAGCAGGTTTTCGCCTGGCGATGTACTGACGGTTTAAAGTCAGCGCAACGACAGACGTTAAAGGTTGTGTAGGGGAGTCGCCAAGTTGGTCAAGGCACCGGATTTTGATTCCGGCATTCGAAGGTTCGAATCCTTCTTCCCCTGCCATTACTTCCTATAGTGTCCAGAGCGGACATGCAGAAATTCGCTGCCGGCATTGCCGGTGGCGCAAAGCCCCCCCAGTAGCAAGACAGGTGCCCCGAATGAGCGTCGAAGGCTTGATGGTATTTACCGGCAATGCCAACCCTAAACTCGCGGAGGCTGTCGTACAGCACCTCGGCATTCCGCTCGGCAAGGCTCTGGTCGGCCGTTTCTCCGACGGTGAAGTCCAGGTAGAAATCCAGGAAAACGTTCGCGGCAAGCACGTCATCGTGCTGCAGTCGACCTGCGCGCCGACCAACGACAACCTGATGGAACTGATGGTGATGGTCGACGCGCTCAAGCGCGCTTCGGCACGCAGCATCACCGCCGCCATGCCCTACTTCGGCTATGCCCGCCAGGATCGCCGCCCGCGTTCGGCGCGCGTGGCCATCTCGGCCAAGATCGTGGCCAACATGCTGGAAGTGGCCGGCGTGGAACGCGTGCTGACGATGGACCTGCACGCTGACCAGATCCAGGGCTTCTTCGATATCCCCGTCGACAACATCTACGCATCCCCGGTCCTGCTTGGCGATCTGCGCGAGAAGAACTACGGCAATCTGCTGGTAGTGTCTCCGGACGTTGGCGGCGTGGTGCGCGCCCGTGCGCTGGCCAAGCAGCTCGACTGCGACCTGGCCATCATCGACAAGCGTCGCCCGAAGGCCAACGTGTCCGAGGTGATGAACATCATCGGTGAAGTCGCCGGCCGCAACTGCGTGATCATGGACGACATGATCGACACCGGCGGCACGCTGTGCAAGGCCGCGCAGGTGCTGAAGGAACGTGGCGCCCAGAAGGTATTCGCGTACTGCACGCACCCGGTGCTGTCGGGTGGCGCGGTTGCCCGCATCGCCGCGTCCGCGCTGGACGAAGTGGTGGTGTGCGACACGATCCCGCTGTCCGACGAAGCCCGTCAGACCGGCAAGATCCGTCAGGTCACGACCGCCCCGCTGCTGGCCGAGACCTTCACCCGGATCGTCCGGGGCGACTCGATCATGTCGCTGTTCGCCGACGCCTGATCGACACTGGTTGGGACGGTACTGGCAGATACCTGCTAGAATATTTGGCTTTACTGCGTTGGCCGCCTGAAAGGGCGGCCAACGTGATTCAGGCGGCGCAATCACTTGATGCGCGCCGCTAGTCGAGGCTGTCTGGTCGCGGACAGCCTTCTTCACATTTGGAGTTAAAAATGAAAGTTATCGCTTTCGAGCGTAGCGTACAGGGAACGGGTGCGAGCCGCCGCCTGCGCAATTCGGGCAAGACCCCCGGCATCATCTACGGCGGCGCCGCCGAACCGAAGATGATCGAACTGGATCACAACGCGCTGTGGCACGCCCTGAAGAAGGAAGCCTTCCACTCGTCGATCCTGGATCTGGAAGTGGCTGGCAAGTCCGAGAAGGCTCTGCTGCGTGCGTTCCAGATGCACCCGTTCAAGCCGCTGGTGCTGCACGTTGACTTCCAGCGCGTGTCGGCCTCCGAGAAGATCCACGTGAAGGTGCCGCTGCACTTCATGAACCAGGAAACCGCTCCTGGCGTGAAGCTGGGCCACGGTATCGTCAGCCACATCCTGAACGATCTGGAAGTGTCGTGCCTGCCGGCCGACCTGCCCGAGTTCATCGAAGTGGATCTGGCCGCAGCCGAGTTGAACCAGACCATCCACCTGTCGGACCTGAAGCTGCCGAAGGGCGTGACCGCCATCACCCACGGCGACGAAAACCCGGCCATCGCCAGCATCACGCTGCCGGCTGGCGCTCAGTCGTCGGAAGCTGCCGAAGGCGGCGAAGAAACGCCCGCTGCCTAAGCGTCTTCGCGCCAGATGCCATAGCGGTCTCGCAACCGCTGGCGCATCAAGAAAGACCGCCGGTTCGCCGGCGGTTTTTTTTCGCGCGGCTTTTTCGTGCGCTTTTTCGCGTATCCTGTGTCGCGTTCCACGGTGCCCTCAGGCGTCCGATTTACCGCATTCCGTTCTCAACGCATGATCAAGCTCATCGTCGGCCTCGGCAATCCCGGGGCGGAGTACGAAGCCACCCGGCACAACGCCGGCTTCTGGCTTGTCGACCAACTCGCCCGCATGGGTGGCACAACCCTGCGCGTGGAAAGCCGCTTTCACGGCCTGGCTGGCCGCGCCCGTTTGTGGGATCAGGATGTCTGGCTGCTCAAGCCTTCCACGTTCATGAACCGCTCTGGCCTTTCCGTGGTGTCGCTGGCGCGCTTTTACAAGATCCTGCCCGACGAGATCGTGGTCGCCCATGACGAAATGGATCTGCCCGCCGGCTCGGCCAAGCTCAAGCGCGGCGGTGGCTCGGGTGGCCATAATGGCCTCAAGGACATTTCAGCGCACCTGACTACCCAGGACTACTGGCGTCTGCGCATCGGCGTCGGCCATCCGCGCAATGCGCCGGGCGGCACGGCCGGCGGCCGCGAGGATGTGGTCAATTTTGTGCTCAAGCCACCACGCAAGGAAGAACAGCAAGCGATCGACGAAGCGATCGACCGCTGCATCGGCCCGCTGGGCACGCTTGCGCGCGGCGAGAGCGAGCGCGCGATGATGGAACTGCACACGGGCCGCTAGCACGCGCCCCGACAGCCGGCTCCAAAGAAAAAACCCCGCAAACCTGACGGTTTCGCGGGGTTTCTCTTTTCTGCTCTTGCCTGTGGGGGCCGGAACGATAGCAGCCGGACAAAAGATCCGGTCAGGCCACGTGCTTGGCTGCCGTGAGCAGCCGATAGCGTTGCATCAGCACCTCGTGCGTTTCGACGTGGTTCGGGTCTTTCGGAATACACGCCACAGGGCATACCTGCTGGCACTGCGGTTCGTCGAAATGGCCGACACACTCGGTGCACTTGCCGGGGTCGATCTCATAGATCTCGGGCCCCATCGAGATGGCTTCGTTCGGGCACTCAGGCTCACAAACGTCGCAATTAATGCAGTCGTCGGTGATCATCAGCGCCATGATATTTCCTTCCTGCGATCCGCCCGCGCCCGACTGGCCACGGAGACGGCATCGAAGGCCTCTATTCTATTCGGCTTTGCCGATCTTCTCCTGAAGCCAGCGCTCCACGGAGGGGAAGACGAACTTGCTGACGTCGCCACCCAGCACCGCGATTTCACGCACGAACGTGCCCGAAATGAACTGATACTGGTCCGAAGGGGTCAGGAACATCGTCTCGACGTCCGGCAGCAGGTAACGGTTCATGCCCGCCATCTGGAACTCGTACTCGAAGTCGGAGACGGCTCGCAGGCCGCGCACGATCACGCGCGCGTTGTTCTTTCGGACAAAGTCCTTGAGAAGTCCCGAGAATCCCTCTACACGCACATTCGGGTAGTGGCCAAGCACCTCGCGCGCGATACCGATACGCTCCTCGAGCGAGAAGAACGGCCGCTTGTTGGGGCTTTGCGCCACGCCAACCACGAGTTCGTCAAAGATATTCGACGCACGGCGGACGAGATCCTCGTGTCCCCGGGTCATGGGATCGAATGTACCGGGATAGACGGCGACGACCATGTTTCCTCCTTTGGGCTGCCCGTTGCCGGCCCACAAATCAGCGAGGCCGAGTCAATGTGATTCTTGCTGCGTGACGGGCGTTGAACAAACAACAGCGGCGTAGTGTAACCCCAAACGGGGCAATTGGAAGTCCATCAGACCGCATTTCTGCCGCGCCGCAGCAGGCCCGCAAACCCTTGTCTGGCATACCAAAGAGGTCGTACGACCCAGGTCAGCCAGCGCCGTTGGCGAGGCGATGCTGCAGCAGGTGGAAATGCACCGCCCCCGCGCGCGCCTGGCGAATGATCTCCAGGGACGCCGGTATCGGCGCATCGGGGCCGATCAGCGCACGATCCGTTTCGACGTAGATGGCTCCCCCCGGACGTGACAGACGCGCCGCGTGTTCGAGCGCCGGCCCGAGCCAATCTTCGGCGAAGGGCGGGTCCAGGAATACCACGTCGAAGCTGGCCGCCGGCATCTGCGCGGCTGCGGCGAAGGCGTCGCTGTGGATGATCTTCACCTGCGAGGCATCGAGCCGGTACTGGTTGTCGCGGAGCTGGCGCACCACGTGCGGGTTGGCTTCGACCAGCGTCACGGCACTGGCCCCCCGGGACGCTGCCTCGAAGCCGAGCGCGCCCGAACCGGCGAACAGGTCGAGGCAGGTCAGGCCGGACAGGTCCTGGCCAAGCCAGTTGAACAACGTTTCGCGCACACGGTCAGGCGTCGGACGAAGCCCTTCGGCTTCGAGCACCGGCAGCAGCGATCGCTTCCAGCGCCCGCCGATGATGCGCACCTGGGTGGGGGACTTGCGGGGAACAGAAGTTCGCCCGCGCGGTGCGGGCGAAGGTCGGGATTGCGAATTCATCCCGTGATTGTAGAGCCTGCCACGCGCCTGCACAGCAAGGTCAGCCGCCGCCGCGGGTGGCCCGGCCCACACATGGGCGCCAGGCCAACCAAAATCACGTGCGACGCGTCACTTTTCCGGGCCGCCGACGATCACCGTCGCCATGGCGTCCGGATGCACATGTCGCTGGAATGCGGCGCGCACCTGTTCACGCGTGACCTTGTTGATCTGGCTCGTCCACGTGTCCAGATAATCCAGCGGCAGGCCATACCAGCCGATATTGGCCACGTTGGTCAGTAGCTTGCGGTTGCTGTCGATGCGCAGCGGGAAACCATTGACCAGATTGTCCTTGGCCGCGCGCAGTTCGGCATCCGTGGGGCCCTCCGCCACATACTTCGCGACGATCTCGCGCACCAGCGCCAGCGCCTCGTTGGTGTTTTCCTTCTTGGTCTGCAGCGAGACACTGAACGGCCCCGGCTGCTTGGACGGCGCGAAGTAGCTGTCCACGCCGTAGGTGAGTCCGCGCTTCTCTCGAACCTGATCGGTCAGGCGCGAGCTAAAGCCGCCGCCACCGAGCACGTAGTTGCCGACCAGCAACGGGAAGTAATCCGGATCGCCTCGCGCGATGGCGGGCTGCCCGAGCGCCACGCTGGCCTGCTGGGCCGGATGGGGAATCCGTTGCTCGCTGGCCGGGATCGTCATCTGCACGTCCGGCATCGTCGGCGGGGCCGCGCCGGCAGGCAAGCCACGCGTCAGTTCCTCGGCGATCTGTTCGGCCTGTTTGCGGTCGATCGCGCCGATCAACGTCACAACGGCGCGCTTCGCCGTGTAGTTGTCCTGCCAGAACTTGACCAGGTCGTTATGCGTGATCGACCCGACAGTTTCGGCCGTGGCCGATACGCCATATGGATGATTCGGGTAGATCGCCTTCGACAGCTTCTTGTCCGCGATCACGCCAGGCCGTGTGTCGCCCTCGCGGATTGCCGTGATCAGGCGCTGCTTTTCGCGTGCCACCACGGCGTCCGGATAGGTCGGCGCCTTGATTAACTGGGCTGCCAGACGCAGTGACTGCTCACGTTCCGGCGATGCCGTCAGCGTGCGCAGACCGATGCCGCCACGGTCGCCGCCCGCCGCGCCACCAAAATCGGCGCCGGTATCGGCAAAGGCATCGGCGATCTGCGCCTCATTGCGGGCAGGCTGGCCATCCTGCGCGCCGGCGCCCTTGTCGAGCAGCGCCGCGGTCAGCGTGGCAAGGCCGGCCTTGCCGGGCGGGTCATACCGGCTGCCGGCGTCGAAGTCGATATTGACGTCGAGCATCGGGATCGACGGGCTCGGCACGAAGAACACCTTCGCGCCCGTGGAGGCCGTCCAGCTTTCGATTGGGATGGCTGCGTGAGCAACAGCGCTGGCCAGCAGCGCCGCTGTCCCGAAGGCCGCGCCGGCAAGCCGGCGCAACAGGCGCGGAGACGCAATCGTCATAACAGACAAGGACATTGTTGCTCCTAGTGACGCAGGCCTTCGGGGACCGGGGTCTTGGGCTTGTTGGGGTCGATCGGCTGCGGCAGAAGCGTGGCCACGGTCAGGTTGTCGTCGCTGAAATACTTGGCGGCGACGGCCTGCACCTGGGCCGGCGTGACTTCCTTGATCTTGTCGAGCATGCGGTCGATCTGGCGCCAGGAGATGTCAGAGATTTCCGCCACGCCGATTTCCATGCCCTGCCCGAACACCGAGTCACGCTTGTAGATCTGGCCTGCCACGACCTGGGCCTTGACGCGCTTGAGCTCTTCCTCGGACACGCCGCTCTTGGCGATGCGCTGGATCTCCTCGCGCAGCGCGGCCTCGATCTCTTCCGTGGTGTGGCCGTTGGCGGGCGTGCCGTCGAGCACGAACAGCGAGTCCGCGCGGTTGATGCTGTCGTAGCCGACGTTCACGTCGTCGGCCAGTCGCCGCTCGCGCACGAGTTCACGTGTCAGACGCGCATTGTCGTAGCCGTTCAGCACGGCGGACAGGACTTCCAGCGCGTACGGATCGACATCCTTTTCCACGTCGCGCAGGCGCGGCACCTTGTAGGCCATCACCATGTAGGGATTCTCGGCGGGCGCCTTGACCCAGATGCGCTTGATGCCCTTCTGCGGCGCCTCGATCTGCGTCTTGCGCAGCGGCAGCGGATGCGATTTCAGCTTGCCGTAGTAGCGTTCGGCCAGCGCGCGAACCTCATCCGGCTTGACGTCGCCCGTCACGATCACCATGGCGTTGTTGGGCACGTACCAGGTCTTGTACCAGTCGTGCACGTCCTCGACCCGCATGTTGACGAGGTCGTCCATCCAGCCGATGACCGGGTGCCGGTACGGCATCGCCGTGTAGACCGTGGCCAGCAACTGCTCGTAGACGGTGCCGCGGGGGGAATCATCGGTGCGCAGGCGACGCTCTTCCATCACCACCTTCATCTCTCGCTCGAACTCTTCCTTCTTGAAGATGAGGTTGGCCATGCGGTCGGCCTCGAGCTCCATCATCTTCGGCAGGTATTGCTTGGAGATCTGCTGGTAGTAGAGCGTGAAGTCGCGGTTGGTCAGGGCGTTCTCGCGGCCGCCCAGCAGGGCGATCTGGCGCGAGAACTCACCCACCGGTACCTTCGGCGTGCCCTTGAACATCATGTGTTCGAGCATGTGGGCTACGCCGGTGGTGCCGCTGACCTCGTCGAATCCGCCCACGCGGTAGAAGATCATATGGGCCACCGTGGGCGCCCGATGGTCTTCCTTGACGATCACGCGCAAGCCATTGGACAGGCGGAATTCGGTCGTGCCGGCCTGGGCCTGGCCGACTGTCGCCGTGGGCTGCGCTGGTGGTGGCCCCTGTCGTGGCGAGGCAGACGTGGCGGCACTGGGCGCTTCGCCTGGGGTCTGGGACCACGCAGTGCCGGCCAGGGGGCCGATCAGGGAAGCAAGGATGAGAGAAGAAAGAATACGCCGCGGAAATTTCGCGACACCCGCTCCGGACACGTCAGCGCAATGGTTCATGCGACCCCGTCTGCTAGAATTTTGCCGATTGATTCTACCGGGGTATTGACCCCTTTCCCAATGTTTAGTTTCTGGAAGAAGCGCAAGGCCGAGCCGGCTCCCGAACCGGTCGAGCCGCCCGCGGCCGCCCCCACACCGGCGCCTGCTCCCGCGC
>NZ_ANKP01000241.1:0-29928 GCF_000319775.1 Cupriavidus sp. HMR-1 | reverse complement strand
GCACGCGCCATGCGCCGCTGGCCGGCGCGCCGTCGGCGCCATCGCCCAACTCGCGGGCCACGGCCATCCCCTGCCAGTCGATCACCTTGAGCACGTAGTCGGTGGAATGCATCGGCAGCAAGTTCTGCGTCAGCACGTAGTCATAAACCTTGCGCAGCGCCTTCAGCGATGCCACCTTGGTGCCCGAGTAACTGTGGTAGTAAATGTTCACCGCCTTGAAGCGGTACGGCTTCTCCGTCATCTCGAACGTTTCGATCACGCGCTCGAAGCCGTAGTACGGCCCATGCCACAGGTTCGTATAGACGTTCTCGTTCTGGTTGGTCGCGAACACCTGGAACGTGTGATCCGCCTTGTGGATGCCCAGCGGGGCGATGGCAGTCCAGGTCGGATTGCTGCGCGTGATCAGCGTGTCGCCGCCATTCATGTTCAGCACGCCAGCGGCTTCGGTCAGCTTGAGCGCCTCGGGCGGGGCCTGGCAATCGCCGGGCCACAGCACCAGCTTCACTGGCTTGTTCGGCGACAGCACCTTGTTGATGTAATCGATCGAGCCGCCGATTTCGCGGTTCAGGTCCATCTTGTAGCCCGGAATTGCCAGGTGATAGGTGTCATCGCCCTCGATGATCCTGGCATTGCTCTCCTGTCCCGGCACGGTCCGGCCCCATTCGAACGGATGCGAATAGGTATGGCTGGCCACCTCGACATACGGCTGCGCGAAGATCTTGCGGGCAATCGGCTCCAGTTCTGGTGCCAGCTTCGGATACATGCCGCTCTTGCCGACCTCGCCTTCAATCACGGACATCGTCATCGGCAGGCGGTACCGGTCGAAGATCTCACGGAACAGCACCTCGCCCGAATAACCGCCACCGGGAATCTCCGCCTTCGAGGCAAAACCGTCGCCATCGATATGGATGGTCAGCAGCCGGCGGCCGCTTTCGGTGGTGGAATCCGGCACCGGCATCAACGGCAGGCGCAATGCCTCGCGCAGGAAGTCGATCGGCTGCACGATCCAGCGGTCCTGCCCCTTGGGCGTGTTCTGCCGCACGGCGTAGGGGCCCATCACATAGCCGCCCCAGGCCGTGATCGCTGCGGCGTCATACGTCAGCGTGCCCGAGCGCAAGCGCAGCAGCGTGCGTGTGTTCGCCGCGCCATCGCGTATCTGCACCGGCACCGCATCGGTACGGTCCGGGGCCACCTGCTGCTCGAAGCCCATCATCTTGTCCTGCGACACGATCTGGACGTCGCCCGAGGTGCGGCCCTTGACTACCTTCAGGTCCAGCATCCGTGCCAGCGCCCCGTCGGGCTGCGCGCCAAACCCGTTCATGAAGACCACGGGGATGCCCTGGCGGATCTGTTTCTCCGCCCAGGCGTAGAAGCGGCCCGGATTCTGGCGGATATTGCCGTTGGTCCAGACCACCACGCCGGCATAGCGGTCGGGGGTGATCTCCGGCAACGTGTCGCGCGTTTCGGCGAAATCGACGCGATAGCCCAGATAGTTGAGCGGCATCGACAGGAAACGCACGCCGACGCTGTCGTCGATGGAAACATCGAGCTCGTTTTCCTGCACCACCAGCACGCGGCGCGGCATGACCTCGAACGGCCCGACGCCAACGGTCTGCAGCCCGGAATCGGTGACATAAGGGGTGATGCCCAGAGCGCCGATGCGACGCGCGGTGTCGCGTCGGCATTGGGCGTCGGTGGGCGGACAGTAGTCGATCGAGATCACGGGCAGGCCGTACTGCTCGCGGACAATGCGCGCCTGGTTAAGCAACCAGTCACGGTCCTGCTGACTGACTTCGGTGTACGTGCCCTGCGCCTGGTTCCAGCCGCGGAACAGCGATTCAAACACCACGCCGTAAGCCAGCGAATGCACCTGCGGCAGAATCTCGAAGCCACGGTTGAACAGCAGCTTCGCGTCTGGATAGCGTGCCTTGATTGCCTGGAGCACACGCACCATGCCGGCTTCCTGACGCGCGCGGTCGGCGTCGGTCTTGGCCACGAGATGGTAAGAATCGAGCGTGTCGAGGAAGAAACCGCGATAGCCGCGTTCCCACAGCGGCGTGATTACCTTGTCGACATAGAAGGCGGGCCAGCCGTCGGCGGCCTGATCAACGACTCTGGCGTTCCATGCGTCATTGCTGCCGGAAAGCCAGGCCTTGGGGATGTCCTTGAAGTACGCGCGGCTCGGCAGAACTTCACCGACGCTGACATATGCGAACCAGGCGGTGTTCGGCGTTTTGGCGCTACGCGGATCGAAGCCGCTATCGGGCTCCACGACGGCCACGTCGAAGGCCTGCAGCATGTCCACGGGCGGACGGGCGCCATAGTGAAATGCCACGCTCGGCGCAACGCGCGCTGGCGCCAGCGACTGCGCCAGCGCCGCGGTCGACGGCGTCAGTGTGCCAAGCACAAGCCCGACACCGGCTGCCACAATGGCAATCACGGCCATTACTACACGCCACGCACCGGAACGCGAGCGGCCTGTCAGCCCGTCCCTCTCCTCGAAAAGTCCCCGAATCCATCGTTGTAATTGCTTCACTGGCTTAAAGTCCGCTGCTGTTATGACGGTTGCCGATGGCGGCGCGCAGGCCCTGCTCGCATACATGGCCCGCATTTCGGACGATGCCCAAGCCTGCATTATGCCTTACGCATCACTTCTATATAGGATTTTTCCTATTTTGCGAGCAGGTGGATCCTAGGCCATCCGTTTGAAACAGATTGTCAAAAATTGTGCCCGACAAGCCATGTCATGCGTACGACATTTGGCACGACTCAACCTGCGTGGCCCTTGACCACGCGGGAATCGGTAAGCAGATGTTACACCGGGTGGTAAAAATGCAGATGTCTGCCGCCACTACGCTCGCCTTGACCACAAGTTTCTCAGTTCGTGCATACGGGATAACCATACCTCTCAGGATTTTCATTCCGGCATCTGGCCCATTTGAGGTATTGCGGCGTGATTGTCCGCATGGCAACTGCGGGGAACTGTGTGATATCTCACACTCCTCCTTACGAATATGTACCGACTGCCGGTACCGCCACGCCCGCAATGCCTGACATAACATCGTAGAAGGCACCCTGATGTCAGACAAATCCGGAATGGATGTAGAAGAATTTAATATCTGCTGTTTGTATGCCGAAACACCATTAGGGGCATGGTCCGATTGACAGCCAGAAAAAAACCGTCAAAATGGCTGCTCGCATGTGCGCCGGCCTGAAGCGTTTTGCTCCGGTTCGTTGTGAGCGACATGCTTGGTCGGGCAATTACGCCCATTTGAAATTCGAGGTTGGATAGACATATGGAAACCGGTACCGTTAAGTGGTTCAACGACGCCAAGGGCTTCGGCTTCATCACGCCGGACGCAGGCGGCAATGACCTGTTCGCACACTTCTCGGCGATTGAAGGCAATGGCTTCAAGTCGCTGAAGGAAGGTCAGAAGGTTCGCTACGTGAAGGCTATGGGCCAGAAGGGCGAACAGGCCACGAAGATCCAGGCTATCTAACTGGATCACCGGGCAGTTTATCTTGCCTGGGAAGCCCCGCTCCGGCGGGGCTTTCTGCTTTCTGGGCTTTCCACAGGGCAGATAATGTATTGCATTGATGACGTTCGGTCATCGCGGTGTTTCTTGCGCGTGGCAATTCACTTGGCCGCACTAATGGCCATGACGATATGCGCGGCGCAAATGGCACTTGGACAGACGACACGCAACTTCGGCAACGACCCGTTCCTGCGAATCTCGCAGGCGATCACCAATTGCCCCGAACCGGCGGGCCCGCGCATTACCGAGGCGGATTGGAAACGCGAGGCGCACCACCGCATCGAGGAAGGTAACCACTGCTATATGGAAGGCCGTTGCAGGCTGGCCAACGCTTACCAGTACGACCAGGAAATTGCCGAGGCCCTGCGGCGGCGGCTCGATACGCTGCGGCACACGATGCCCGCCTGGCAGCAAAGCTCGCTCTGGATCATGGTGCGGGGCCGCTGGTTGACCGTGCAGGGCTGCGTGGCCACGGATTTCGACCGGAAGGGATTCCTGGGGGCGCTGCGCGAAGTGCCCGACGTAGAACGGGTCATCGACCAGACCACCACCACCCCGGCACGCGGCGTACCATACCCGCGTTATGGTGATAACGTCACAAATCCCCCGGCGCGATGAAGTTGCTATAATCGCCCGACTTCGAATCCCCCCAAATTCTGCCGTTCCCGGGGCGCCACCCGTTGGCTGCCCCGCTGGAAGGTATTTGACAATGCGTGCCGAGGAAACCCGTGGCCGGTACTGAAATCGCAACGCCAGGCGGGCCGATCGCCGGACCCGCCGTGTCATCCGGAAGCTCGTTCCACGCGGCCATGCGCATCCTGCCCGCTTCGCAGCGGCAGGCCATGTTCGAGATCTACGCGTTTTGCCGCGCCGTGGACGACATCGCCGATGGCGACACCCAGCACGCCGACCGGCTCGCCGCGCTGGAACAGTGGCGCGCAGACATCGCCGCCTGCTATGCAGGCCAGGCGCCTGCGGCGCTGCGCCCGCTCGACGAGCAGATCAAGGCGTTCAATCTCCAGCAGCAGGACTTCTCCGACGTCATCGACGGCATGATCATGGACGTCGTTGCCACGATCGTCGCGCCGGATGCCGCCACGCTGGACACCTACTGCGACCGCGTGGCCAGCGCCGTCGGCCGCCTGGCCGTGCGCGTGTTCGGCCTGGACGAAGCACCCGGCATTGCGCTGGCGCATCACCTTGGCCGCGCGCTGCAGTTGACCAACATCCTGCGTGACCTCGACGAGGACGCCGAGATCGGCCGTCTGTACCTGCCGGCCGAGGCCCTGGCCGCCGCCGGCATTCCCGTCGGCAAGCCATACGACGTCATCCATCATCCCGCGATCGCCGAAGTCTGCAACGGCATCGCGCGCGATGCTCAGGCTCACTACGATGCCTCCGCCGCGATCATGGCGCGCTGCCCGGCGCGCGTGGTGCGTTCGCCGCGCATCATGTCCGATGTCTATCACGGCATCCTGACTCGCCTGCTGGCCCGTGGCTGGCAACCGCCGCGCGCACGCGTGCGCGTGCCCAAGGCAAAGCTGGTCTGGATTCTGCTCCGACATGCCATCGCATGATTTGCCCGCCTTGTATTTAGCCAAGGCACGCGGCCATTGCCGCGTGCCCAGAACAGAGAAGTGCCCCCGATTTAGATGAACCAGGCCGCAACAATTACCCGCCCCCAGGATGAAACGCTGACCACCAGCGCCCGTCGCCCTGCCCAGCCGGCCCTGCCCGATCCGCTCGATGCCGGCATCGCACATGCCGTCGAATCCCTGCTGGCGCAACAGCAGTCCGATGGCCACTGGGTCTACGAACTCGAAGCCGACGCCACGATTCCGGCCGAGTACATCCTGATGGTCCACTACCTCGGCGAGACGCCGGATCTGGTACTGGAAGGCAAGATCGCCAACTACCTGCGCCGCATCCAGAACGCCGATGGCGGCTGGCCACTGTTCCACGCCGGCGCCTCGGACGTCAGTGCCAGCGTGAAGGGCTACTTCGCGCTGAAGATGGCCGGCGACAACCCGGAAGCCGAGCACATGCGCCGCGCGCGCGCCGCGATCCACGCGATGGGCGGCGCCGAGGCCAGCAACGTCTTCACGCGCACGCTGCTCGCGCTGTACGGCGTGATGCCGTGGCAGGCGGTGCCGATGATGCCGGTGGAAATCATGCTGCTGCCCGAGTGGTTTCCGTTCCATCTGTCGAAGGTGTCGTACTGGGCCCGCACGGTCATCGTGCCGCTGCTGGTGCTCAACAGCCTGCGTCCGCAGGCGCGCAATCCGCGCAAGATCGGCATCGACGAATTGTTCGTGCGCCCGTGCCAGGCCACCCGCCTGCCGCGCCGCGCGCCGCACCAGAGCCCGCTATGGGTCGGCGTGTTCCGCACGCTCGACGCCGTGGTGCGCATGGCCGAGCCGCTGTTCCCGCGTGGCCTGCGCCAGCGGGCCATCGAGCGCGCGCGTGAATTCACGGTCGAACGTCTGAACGGCGAAGACGGCCTCGGCGCGATCTTCCCGGCGATGGTCAACTCGGTGCTGATGTTCGACGTGCTCGGCGTGCCCGAGAACGACCCGAACCGGGCCATCGCGCGCCGCTCGATCGACAAGCTGCTCGTGGTCAAGGATGACGAGGCTTATTGCCAGCCATGCCTGTCGCCGGTCTGGGATACGTCGCTGGCCGCCCATGCCTTGCTGGAAGTCGGCGAGCCGCGCACGATCGCGGCGGCCGCACGCGGGCTCGACTGGCTTGTGCCGCTGCAGGAACTCGAACTGCGCGGCGACTGGACGGTGCGCCGTCCCAACGTCCGCCCGGGAGGCTGGGCCTTCCAGTACGCCAATCCTCACTACCCCGACGTGGACGACACCGCCGTGGTGGCTGCCGCGATGGACCGCGTGGACAAGGGCGACCGCTCCAACCGTTATGACGAAGCCGTATCCCGCGCCTGCGAGTGGATCGTCGGCATGCAAAGCAGCAACGGTGGCTGGGGCGCGTTCGAACCCGAGAACACGCACCTCTACCTGAACAACATCCCGTTCGCCGATCACGGCGCACTGCTCGATCCGCCCACGGCCGACGTATCCGCGCGTTGTCTGGCGATGCTGTGCCAGCTCGGCCAGATGCCGGCCAACAGCGAGCCGGCCGCGCGCGCGCTGCGCTACCTGCTCGACGAACAAGAGGCCGACGGAAGCTGGTTTGGCCGCTGGGGCACCAACTATATCTATGGCACGTGGAGCGCGCTGTGCGGGCTGAACGCCGCCGGCATCGGCACGGACGCGCCCGAGATGAAGCGCGCGGCCCAATGGCTGCTGTCGATCCAGAACGAGGATGGCGGCTGGGGCGAGTCGGGCGACAGCTACAAGCTCGAGTATCGTGGCTATGAAAAGGCCCCGAGCACGGCATCGCAAACGGCCTGGGCCATGCTCGGCCTGATGGCCGCCGGCGCGGGCGACCACCCCGCCCTGGTGCGCGGCGTCGAGTACCTGCTGCGCACGCAGGCCAGCCATGGTTTCTGGGACGAGCCGTACTTCACGGCGGTGGGTTTCCCTCGCGTGTTCTATCTGCGCTACCACGGCTATTCGCGCTTCTTCCCGCTCTGGGCACTGGCGCGCTTCCGCAACCTGCTGCGCGATGGCAATCGCGCCATCACCTGGGGGCTCTGAAGTCGTGGCGGTACTGGCAGTCAGCGGGATGGATTTCGAGGCGCGCATCGCGTCGGGACCGGGCGTGGAAACGCTCTATGGGCATCGCGATGCGGCACTGGCGCGTGTGCTTGACGCCAGGCTGGTGCAAGGCTGCGACGGCGTGATCAGCTTCGGCGTGGCCGGCGGGCTCGATCCCACGCTGCCGCCGGGCACCGTGATCGTCGCCACGGCCGTGCGGGTGGGCGACGCGTCTTACTCGACCGACCCGTACTGGACAGCGGCGCTTCGCCGCGCCCTGCCTCAGGCCGTGTGTGGCCTGCTGGCTGGCTCCGATACCCCGGTCACCACGGTGATCGACAAGACCGCACTGCACGAATCCCACGGCGCCCTGGCCGTGGACATGGAATCCCACATCGCCGCGCTGGCCGCCCAGACCCACCAAATTCCGTTCGCCGCGCTGCGCGTGGTGATCGACCCTGCCGACCGTCCCGTGCCCCCGCTGGCCGTGGCCGGCATGGCGGCCGATGGCAGCACCGACATCGGCGCAATCCTCTTCGGCCTGCTCAAGGCTCCGCATCAACTTGGCGGCCTGCTGCGGCTGGGGCGCGATGCTTCGGCGGCAAAATCCGCACTAACTGGCGCCCGACACGCTGTAGGCGCTGGCTTCGCATTGACCGCACTCGCGGCGGCCTGACGCCGCCCTCCCGTCTTTTCGCTCTCCCCCAACCCCTCTCGCGCCATCGCGGGTGAGGGGAGCGCACCCACGCCCATCAAAACACCGTCTGTTTTCTCCCCTCTCCCGCAGCGCCAGAGCGGGCTGGGGAGAAGGCAAGCTGTTCAAATTCCCATCCAGGTCAGGATCACACCCGCGTGCCGCAGCCTGACATCCCGCCGCCACCTGTCATCCACCATGACTTGACAGTCCGTCGCCCCCCTCCTATCCTCCGTTTCATTCCTTTGTTAAGATCGATGTTCTGTTCTATAGAACATCAGAAATCGGAGACCCCAGCATGACCAAGACCCACCCGACCCGTCCGACCCGCCCGGCCTCCTCGCGACGCCGCACCCTCGTGCACGGCCTGATCGCCGTGGCGGCCATCGCCGCCCTGCCGGGTGCGTCCGCATTTGCCGCCGATGCCTATCCGGCTCAGCCGATCCGTCTGGTCGTGCCGTTCCCGCCGGCAGGCGGCACCGACGTGCTATCGCGTCTGGTCTTCAACAAGATTGGCACCGCCACGCACTGGACGGTGGTGGTGGAAAACCGCGCCGGCGCCGGCGGCAACATCGGCCTCGACGCCGTGGCCAAGGCACGGCCCGATGGCTACACGATCGGCATGGGCCAGACCGCCAACCTCGCCATCAACCCGACGCTCTACCCGAAGATGCCGTACAACGCGGTCACGGATTTCACGCCCGTGGCCCTGGTGGCCGCGCAGCCCGTGGTGCTGATCGTGCGACAGGACTCGCCCTACAAGACGCTGGCTGACCTCGTGGCCGCGGCAAAGACCAAGCAACTGTCGATGGCGTCGGCGGGCACCGGTACCGTGGGCCACCTGACCGGCGAGATGTTCCAGCGTCGTGCCGGCTTCAAGGCGCTGCATGTGCCATACAAGGGCGCATCGCCCGCGCTGACCGACCTGATGGGCGGCCAGACCGACTTCTACTTCGCCACGCCGCCGATCGCCATGCCGATGCTCAAGGCAGGCAAGCTGCGCGCGCTGGGCGTGACGTCGGCCAAGCGCGTGGCGCTGCTGCCGAATGTGCCTACCGTCGCGGAGCAGGGCTACGCGGGCTTCCAGGCCGAGGACTGGAAGGCACTGGTGGCGCCCGCCGGCACACCGGCCGACGTGATCGCCCGCCTGAACGCGGAAGTGAACAAGGCGCTCAAGGATGCGGATACGATCGCCAGACTGCGTGACGAAGGCAGCGAACCGCGCGGCGGCTCCGCGGCGGATCTCGCCACGTTCATCAAGAGCGAGCACACGCGCTGGGGCACGATCGTGCGAGACTCCGGCGCTCGCGTTGAATAAGACCAACAACATTCCTGGCCGGACCCACATACCCCTCATGCAAAAGCCGCTTCGCAATATCCGCGTGCTCGACCTCACCAACGTGCTGGCCGGGCCCTTCTGCTGCCACCAGCTCGCCCACATGGGGGCCGAGGTGATCAAGGTGGAAACGCCCGGCACGGGCGACCTCGCACGTCAGCTTGGCGCCGATGCCGAGCTGAACCGCAAGCTGATGGGCGTCTCGTTCCTGGCGCAGAACCCCGGCAAGCGCTCGATCACGATCAACCTCAAGCACGCGCGCGGCAAGGAAGTCTTCCGCAAGCTCGTGCAGAGCGCCGACGTCGTTGTCGAGAACTTCCGCCCCGGCGTGATGACGCGCCTGGGCCTGGGCTACGACGAACTCAAGCTGGTGAACCCGCGCCTGATCTACTGCGCGATTTCCGGATTCGGCCAGGATGGGCCGCTCTCCGACCTGCCGGCCTATGACCAGATCATCCAGGGCATGGCAGGCGTGATGAGCATCACCGGCGACCCGCAGACCGCGCCGTATCGCGTCGGTTATCCCGTCTCCGACACGATCGGCGGCATGACCGCGGCCTTTTCCATCGCCGCCTCGCTGGCCGATACCGAACGCACGGAAGGCTACTTCCTCGACGTATCGATGCTGGAAGCCACGCTGGTCACGATGGGCTGGGTTGTTTCCAACCATCTGGTGGCGGGCAAGGACCCCGCCCCGATGGGCAACGAGAACATGACGGCGAGCCCGTCCGGTACGTTCCGCACCGGCGACGGCCCGCTCAATATCGCCGCCAACAAGCAGGAGCAGTTCGAAGCGGTGTGCCGCGTGGTGGGCCGCCCCGAGCTGGCGACCGACCCACGCTTTGCGGAGCGCCAGTCGCGCCTGGCGAACCGCGCGGCGCTGACCGCCGAACTGGAAGCGGAACTGGCGAAGAAGTCCGCCACCGACTGGTGGCAACTGCTCAATGAGGCTGGCGTGCCGGCCGGGCCGGTGCTGAAGGTGCCGGACACGCTCGCACTTCCGCAGGTGCGCGACCGCGGCATGATCGGCGCGTTCGAGAACGTGCCGGGCGTGGGTCGCGACATCCGCCTGCTGCGCACCGGTTTCAAGGTCAACGGGCAGGCACCGTCCGTGGACACGCCCCCGCCGCAGCTCGGCGAGCATACCGACGACATCCTCGGCGAACTCGGCTATGACGCCGCCGCCATCGACACCCTCAAACAGGAGCGCGCGCTATGAGCGCCACGAACGAAACGATCGACGCTGGCCAGCAGGCTTCGCAGGACTGGTGGCGTACCGAAATCATCGACATGAAGCCGGGCGAGATCCGCTATCGCGGCTACCCGATCGAGCAGTTGATCGGCAATGTGTCGTTCGCGCAGATGATCTGGCTGATGCTGCGCGGCGAGCTGCCGGGCAAGCGCGAGGGCGAACTGCTCGACGCGGCGCTGATGGCCGCCGTCGACCACGGCCCGCAGGCACCCAGCATCGCCATCGCCCGCATGGCCGCCACCTGCGGCGTGGGGCTGAACAATGCGATGGCCTCGGCGGTCAACGTGCTGGGCGACGTGCACGGCGGCGCCGGCGAGCAAGCGGTGGAACTCTATCAGGACATCGCGCGCCGCTTCGACGCCGGCACGCCGTTTGACGATGCCGTGGCCGCCGGCCTGGCCCACTATCGCGACCTGCACGGCAAGTTCGTCTCGGGCTTCGGCCATCGTTTCCATCCGCTCGACCCGCGCGCGCCGCGCCTGCTGACGCTGGTGGATCAGGCTGCCGACGATGGCGTGGTGTCCGGCCGTTACGCAGCGATTGCCCGCGCGGTGGAAAAAGCGCTCGGCGCGGGACGCGACAAGCCGATCCCGATGAACATCGACGGCGCGACCGCTGTCATCTACGCGGAACTGGGCTTTCCGGCACCGCTGGCACGCGGGCTGTTCTGCCTGTCGCGCTCCGTGGGCATCCTGTCTCATGCGTGGGAGCAAACCCAGCAGGGCGGCCGCAACAAGGGGCCGATTCCGCGCCAGTTCATCTGGACGTATGACGGGCAGCCGCAACGGGATGTGCCGGTGGATGGCGGGGCGGTATAAGGACGGCCTTAAGGACGGCATAAGGGCGGCCCAGGTCCACCGGGCCCGCCCGGGTATCCACCGTCAAACAATCATCTGCGGCTCGGTCACCGATTGCAGCGCGTCGCCGACCGGTGTCTCTTCGATCATGCTGGACGCCAGCATGAACTGGTCGCGGCCGCGCTGCTTGGCCTGATAGAGCGCGCGGTCTGCCGTGGCGAACAGGCTGCGCCACAGGCCCTCACGGCTTGAGGGCCCGCCGCGCAGCTCGGCCACGCCGATGCTGACGCTGGCATGACCGCCCGCGCCGGGCAGTTCGATCGCCCTCACCTTCCGCAGAATACGATTGGCCAGCGCAGTGGCCTGGTGCTCGTCCGTATGCGGACAGAGGATGCAAAACTCCTCGCCACCATAGCGCGCGGCAATATCGGACGCACGCCGCGAATTGTCGAGCGCCGTCGCGATTTCACGCAGCACGTTGTCACCGGCATGGTGGCCGTGCGTGTCGTTGACCAGCTTGAAATAGTCGACGTCGATCACGAGGCACGACAGCGCCTCGCCGTCGCGCTGCCAGCGCGCGATCATGCTGACGGCCATCATGTCGAGCGCGCCGCGATTGAGCAGCCCGGTCAGCGCATCGGTACGCGCGCCGCTCTCGTTGCGCGCGATGATCTGCTCCATCGACATCAGGCAGAAACCGAACAGGCCCAGCAACACGGCGACCAGCGGCGCCAGCGGCCAGACCGAGCCTTCGGGCTGCAGGAAGAAAGGCGTGACCTCGAAACCCTTGAATGTCGCCCCGTAGCTCAGCGCCGCCACCTGCGAGATCAGCAGCACCAGGTGGGAAGCCAGCACCAGCGGGCCGCCGATGCTCCTGCGGCCGCGCGCGCTACGCAGCATGGTGATGACAGTGGAAAACGAGATCAGGGCCAGCAAGCCGTACGCGAGGGCATGCATGAGCATGCTGCCGTCGGGCAGGCCGGTCAGCAGCATCAGCAGCACCAGCGCCACGAAGCCGACACCGTGCAGCAGCGCCGCTTGTTCGGACATGCCGTAGTAAACGCGCACGCCCCGGTAGATCGTCAGGCGGCCAAGTACATAGGCACCGGCACCGAGCGCGCCGAGTTCCGCCGATCCGGCGCTTGCGCTGGCCGCGACGACCAGCCCCGCGCCTGAGGCGATCACATGCCCGACGGCCCACAGGCGGCCAGCCTCATTGGCGCGCAGCGCGAGCACCAGCCCCGCCGCCATGACGAGCGTGCTGGAGAAAACCACCATCATCACGACCAGGACGGTCTGCTGGGCCAGGTGCACGGGAGTCGAATCCTCTAAAGCTACCGGGGGCGGCTGCCGCTTGTCGAGGTTTACCCTTGGCGGGTGGCCCCCTGTTGCAATCGTCGGCACGAAAGCACGCATCTTATCCCGCGCGGGTCACCGAGCGGCACCCCCGACAAGCCGGGGGATGCTCAGTCGTCCTGCGGGGCAGTTGCCGCCGAGGATGAGGGTCCGGCGGCTTCGACGACCTCCGGGAAGGTCCCGCCAAGCGCCTGCGTCAGCCCTCGCGCGGCATCGAGTACCTGTTCGCGGAACGATTCGGAGAAACGCGGCGTCGGGCAGGTCAGCGTCAAGGCGCCCTTCAATTCCCCACCGGGCCCGAACACCGGCGACGACACGCCCGCGATGTCGGGGCTGCGGTCGCCCACCAGCGCGATCACGCCTTCGTCACGGATACGCTGATAGATCTCTCCGCGCGCGCCGGCGAAAGCGCGCAGCACACGGCCGCCGGCGCCGCGATTGAGCGGCAGCAGATCGCCGGCACGAATGTGGTCGCGTACCGGCTGCGGGGAGTCCACGCGATAAAGGCAGAGCCGGTGCTCGCCCTGCTGGATATGGAACGCAGCCGATTCGCGGGTAGCGCGCACCAGTTCGCGCAACGCCGGCAACACGACCTGCTCGAGCGAGAACGACGCCGCGTAGACCGCATTGAGACGCGCGATCTCGGGGCCGAGCCCGTAGCGCCCATCGGCATGGCGCTGGATCAGCCGCGCATGCTCCAGCGAGGCCAGCAGCCTCAGCAGCGTGCTCTTGTAGAGGCCGCTGCGTTGCGCGAGTTCGGCCAGCCCCAACGTCCCGTCGCCCTCCCGGAAAGCCGACAGCACGAACAACGCCCGATCCACGGCGACGGCACCACCTTCGGCGGCGTGCTTGTCAGCTTCGGAGAGTTGGGCGGCTTTGCGGGGCATGGAGAAAGCGTCGAAGGCGTGGCATGGAACGGGCGTCCACGGTATAGAACGGCCAAATCAATGTCAATCTGCACGCCAACGCGCCGCACAGGCCGCGCCCATTCCCGGTATGATTGCCGTTCCCGGGTTTTCCCTATGTTGTCGTACCTGATACACGACCCGGACCCGGCCTGAATCCCCGTCCAATCGCGCCCCGCACCGAATGACCACCCCGCTTTCCCCCGAGGCCACGCCGCCGCATGGCGATCTCGCCGCCGGCAATGTGACCCGCCGCATACTTGGCATCGTTGTCTTCAACTTCATCGCATATCTCAGCGTCGGCCTGCCGATCGCCGTGGTGCCCGGCTTCGTGCATGGCGACCTTGGCTATAGCGCGGTACTGGCGGGTCTGGCGGTCAGCATCCAGTACCTGGCCACGCTGCTGAGCCGCCCTTGGGCCGGCAGCCTGTGCGACATGAAAGGGCCGAAGCGCTCGGTGCTGACGGGCCTGCTGCTGTGCGCGGGCAGCGGCTTGCTGATGCTGGTCGCCGCGCAGTTCGCGGGTAACGACTGGCTCGCGCTGGGCTGGCTGCTGTCGAGCCGCCTGATGCTGGGCGCGGGCGAGAGCCTGGTGACCACCGGCACCATCGCCTGGGGCATCGGCAGCGTGGGCGCGCGCCATACGGCAAAAGTGATCTCCTGGAATGGCGTCACCACCTACGGCGCGCTGGCGGTGGGCGCACCCGTGGGCGTGCTGCTGGCCGGCCACGGTGGCCTGACCGCGATCGGCATCGTGACGTCGGTCATCGCCGGCGCCGCGTGGCTGCTGGCGCGCCGCCAGTCCGCCGTGCCAATCCTCAAGGGCGAGCGCCTGCCCTTCCGCAGCGTATTCCGCGCGATGTCACCGTTCGGCTTGTGCCTCGGGCTTGGCTCGGTCGGCTTTGGCGCGATCACGGCCTTCATCACGCTCTACTACGCGGGGCATGGCTGGGATCATGCCGCGCTGGCGCTGACCGCGCTCGGCACCTGCTTCGTCCTGACGCGGCTGATCATGGCCGACAGCATCACGCGCTTCGGCGGTTATCCGGTGGCGCTGGTGTCGTTCGCGGTGGAGGCGGCGGGTCTGGCGATGCTGTGGCTGGCCCAGGCGCCGTGGCAGGCGCTGGCTGGCGCGGCCGTGGTGGGCTTCGGTTTCTCGCTGGTCTTTCCGTCGCTCGGCATCGAAGCCGTCAAGCGCGTGCCAGCCACCAATCGCGGCTCCGCGCTAGGCGCCTACGCGCTGTTCTTCGATTTCTCGCTCGGGCTGACCGGCCCCGTAGCCGGCCTGATCACGAAGCACGCCGGCTACCCGGCCGTGTACCTGTTCGCCGCGCTGGCGGCGGTGCTGGCGCTGATGCTCAGCCAGGTCCTGGCCGCGCGCTATCGCGACCGGCTGGCGCCGGCCACCTGATACTCATCTGACGGTCATCTGACCGCCACCGGATCAGAGCCGTTCGCAGCAGTACGCCTCGGTGCTGTACGGGAACGACACCACGTCGCGCCCCTGCAGCGCCGGGTCGGTGGCAATGACCTCGCGCAACCGGGCGCGCACGGCGTCCTGCTGGTCCTGCGGCAGCGACGCGATGAAGCTGACCGACATCACGCGATCGACGATCACCTGTTCCGGCGCGCCGCAGTGGGTGTACGCAAAGCGTGTCAGACCGAGCGGTCCCATGCCATCGGCCGGGAAGACCTTCTTCCAGTCCCCCTTGTAGAAGCGCGGCGCATCGCCCTCGAACGGCGTCATGATCTCGGTCAGCCTGGCGACCCAGCCTACCGACTCGTCGCGGACATTCCACACCAGCCCGAGCTTGCCGCCGGGCTTCAGCACGCGGCGGATTTCCTGCACGGCGGCAGTGTTGGCAAACCAGTGGAACGCCTGGGCGCAGACCACCGCGTCGACGCTGCCGTCGGGCAGCGGAATCGACTCGGCGCTACCCGCCAGCGCCTGCACATCCGGCAGCTTCGACGACAGTTGGGCGCGCATGGCATCGACCGGTTCCACGGCAATCACCGTGGCGCCGGTCTGCGCCAGCAGGCGCGTGAACTTGCCGGTGCCCGCGCCGAGGTCGACAACAGTCTTGCCGGGCGCCACGCCAAGCGTGTCGCGCAGCCAGCCGGAAAGCTCGGCGGGATATTCGGGACGCCCTCGGGCGTAGGTATCGGCCTGGGCGGAGAAGCCCTGGGCGGCAGCATGATGGATCGCGGTCATGAGCGCGTACGTTACTCCGCTCGCATGACAACGGCAAGACCCGCCTGCCAGTGCTGCTACTGTGGCCTCCTAGTTCGGCTGCTAGTGCGGCTGCTAGTGCTGCTGCCCCCAGCGCCTGACGGTGACGCGCTCCAGCGTGGCGAATACCAGCCCTTCCACGGCCAGCCCGATCAGGATCACCGTGGCCAGCCCCGCGAACACGCGGTCGGTATAGAGTTCGTTGCGGTTCTGGAAGATGTACCAGCCCAGGCCGCCCTTGCCCGACGAAGCGCCGAAGACAAGCTCGGCCGCGATCAGCGTGCGCCACGCAAAAGCCCAGCCGATCTTCAGCCCGGAAAGGATGGCCGGCAACGCCGCGGGCACCAGGATCAGCACCACGAAGCGCAGCCCGCGCAGACCATAGTTGCGCCCCGCCATGCGCAGCGTTTCCGGCACGCCGCGAAACCCGGCATACGTATTCAGCGCGAGCGGCCACAGCACCGAGTGCACCAGCACGAAGATCAGGCTCTTGCTGCCGAGCCCGAACCACAGCAGCGCCAGCGGCAGCAGCGCGATGGCCGGCAGGGGATTGAACATCGCCGTCAGCGTGTCGAGCAGGTCGCGCCCGATACGCGTCGACGCAGCCAGCGTCGTAAGCGCGAAAGCCAGTACGATGCCGGCCGCATAGCCCTGCAGCAGCACTGTCAACGACACCGCCGCCTTGCCCGGCAGTTCGCCACTGGCGATGCCTTCGCCGAACGCCCGTGCTGTGGCCAGGAACGTCGGCAGCAGCAGATCGTTGTCCTGAATGCGGGCGATGATTTCCCACAGTGTGGCCAGCACCACCAGGATCAAGGCCTTGCGCAACCAGCCTTGCTGCCACAGTTGCCGGTACCACGGCAGCGGCAGCGACAACGGCGCGGCCGTGAAGGGAGCCAGCACGTGCTCGTACTCGGGGCGAACCGGGGGATTGGCGGTACTCATCGCTTGCATCTCGAATCGAAGGGCGGGAATTTGGGGATACCTGGGAATTCAGGCGTGAACGATGCGGCTCGACGCATCCTCCACGCTGGCGGGTTCGTCGAACAGCATCCGGTGGATGCGGTGCGCGGCCGCCTGGAATTCCGCGCTGCCCTGGCTGGCCAGCGTGAACTGATGACTGTTGAGTTCCGCGCGCACCCGCCCCGGATGCGGCGACAGCAGCAGAATTCGGCTGCCAACCACCAGTGCTTCCTCGATCGAGTGAGTCACGAACAGCAGCGTGAAGGCTGCGTCGTCCCACAGCGCGAGCAATTCTTCCTGCATCCGGCGGCGCGTCAGCGCATCGAGCGCGGCGAACGGCTCGTCCATCAGCAGCACTTTTGGCCGCATGGCCAGCGCGCGCGCAATCGCCACCCGCTGCTTCATGCCGCCCGACAGCGTGTGTGGATAGGCATCGGCAAAGGCCGCGAGCCCCACCTTGTCCAGGAAATGCAACGCCACGTCGTTGGCCTCGGCCTTTGACATGCCACGCGCCTGCCGCAGCGGGAACATCACGTTCTGTCGCACCGTTTTCCACGGCGGCAACTGATCGAATTCCTGGAACACGACGATGCGGTCCGGCCCCGGCTTTTGCACCCGTTGCCCATCGAGCCGGATCTCGCCTTCGGCCGGCGGCACGAAGCCCGCAACCGCCTTGAGCAACGTCGACTTGCCGCAGCCCGAAGGCCCCAGCAGCACGAACCGGTCGGTGGCGTGGACGTCGAAGCTCACGCGATGCGTGGCGCGCACCACGCGCTGCGCGGTGCGGTACTCCAGCGATACGCCATCCACCTGCAGCAGCGGTTCGTGACTGGCGACCACACGCAGGTGCGCGCTATTGCCTTCGGCCATGTCAACTCCCTTCGACGGTTGCCGGGTCCTGGAAGAAATAGTCCTGCCACGACTTCGGCTGATGCTTGATCGCACCCACGCGATACATGAAGTCCGCCAGCGCGAACGTGTTCTGCGGCGTCACCTTGAACTGCACCTGCGGGTTCTTCAGGATCTTCACCAGCAGCGCGCGGTCGATCTTCGCCTTGTTCACGCGGATATACAGATCGGCGGCAGCTTCCGGGTTCTTCGTTGCGAACTGGGCGGCTTCGGCCAGCGCATCGACGAACGCGCGATAGGTTTTCGGGTTCTCGCTGCGGAATTTCTCGGTCGCGTAGAGCACCGTGGCGGAACTGGGCCCGCCGAGCACATCGTAGGAATTGAGCACGATGCGCGCGTTCGGATTTCCCGCCAGTTCCTGTTCCTGGAACGGCGGGTTGCCGAAGTGCCCAGTGATCTCGGTGCCGCCTGCAATGATCGCCGCGGCAGCATCGGGATGCGGCACCGCCACGGTCCATTTGTCGAGCCGGTTGAATTCCTTGTCACCCCACTGCTTGGCAGCGGCATATTGCAGCACGCGCGACTGCACCGAGACGGTCACCGCCGGCAACGCGATGCGGTCCTTCTCGGTGAAATCCGCAATCGTCTTGATCTTGGGATTGTTGCTGACCAGGTAATACGGGAAGTTGCCAAGCGACGCCACGCCCTTCACGTTCTGCTTGCCCTGGGTGCGGTCCCACAGCGTCAGCAGCGGGCCAACACCAGCCCCTGCGATGTCGATCGCGCCGGAGAGCAAGGCATCGTTGACCGCCGCGCCACCGGAAAGCTGCGTCCATTCGACCTTGACGTCGATGCCCTGCTGCTTGCCGTGTTTCTCGATCAGTTGCTGGTCGCGTGCGACGTTGAGCAGCAGATAGACCACGCCGAACTGCTCGGCAATGCGCAGGCGGCCTTCGGCGTGCGCATTGCCAGTCAAGGCAAGGCCCGCCGTCAGCATGGCAACGGCGGCGCGACGGGTCAGGGTGGAAGCGGACGTAAACAACGACATGCAATGGACTCCTGAGAAATGGGGCCGGAGTGAAAAAACGGGAACCGGATCAGAACGGCTGATCGCCTTCGATCGTGGTGCGATACATCACGCGCCGCTGGTGATCGGGTGTGCCGGCGGCCAGATGCAGCAGCGACCGGTTGTCCCAGAACACGAGGTCGTGCTCGCGCCACTGATGGCGGTACACGTGCTCGGGCTTCACGCTGTGTGCGAACAATTCATCGAGGATCGCGCGGCTTTCGTCATCAGGCAGGCCGACGATGCGCGTGGTGAAATGCTCGCTGACAAACAGCGCGCGGCGCCCGGTCTCCGGATGCGTGCGAACCACCGGATGCACCACGGGCTTGACCTGCGCGATCTGCTCCGGCGTCAGGTTCGGACGCCACGGGCTGCGCGCCTGCAACTCCGCGTACCGCGCCAGATACGTATGCTCGGCGGCGAGATCGGCCACCTCGCGCTGCAGCGCTTCCGGCAGGCTCTCCCACGCGGTATGCATATTGGCGAAAAGCGTGTCGCCGCCTTCGGCGGGCAACTCCCGCGCGTGCAACAGGGAACCAAGACTCGGTGTCTCCTTGTACGAGAGATCCGAATGCCAGAAGTGGCCGGCATCCCCCAGCCCGATCGGCTTGCCGTTCTCGATCACGTTCGAGACGATCAGCACTTCGGGGTGGCCCGGCAACTGGAACTGGTTCAGCACGTGAATCTGCAGCGGCCCGAAGCGGCGGCTGAAAGCGATCTGTTGTGCCGGCGTGATGCGCTGGTCGCGGAACACCAGCACGTGATGATCGAGATGCGCCTGATGGATGCGCTGGAAATCACCATGCGACAGCGGCCGCGCCAGATCGACCCCGATGACTTCCGCACCCAGTGCGGCGCCCAGCGGGCGGATTTCGAAATCCTGAAGGGATCTGGCGGAAGACTCGGTGGCGAGGTTGGCGGAGGTATCGACGGTGGCGTCGGCAGTGGCAATCGTCATGGCAGGTCTTTGCTCTGGGGGAAGCACAAGTCTTGCACTGTAGGGAAGCCGCACCAGCCGGACAACGAATCAAATCGCGCGCGATTATGCGGATTCCTTATATCGCGTTGGCGCGCCCGCGGCCTCGCGCCTAAACTTTCTGGAATGACTGGAACAACACCAGGCGCGCGGGAGGCCCGTATGCAAGATGCGATACGTTCCATGCTGTCTCTGTCGATGGCGACAGCCTTCGTGGTCTTGACGGGATGCGGAGGCAGCGACAAGCCCAAGGCAGGGGCACCCGCCACGTCCAGCGGCAGTCCGGCTTCCGCCGCATCCAATGCCGCATCCGTCGCCGCATCCAACGCCGGGGCCGGGGCCATCACCCAGCCGCCCATCCCGGAAGGCCAGCCAGCGGAGGCCGCAGCGCCCGGCCGGTTCCAGATCGTCGCCAGCGGCCAGACTCGCACCGGCCCGTTCCTGCTCGACACGCAGACGGGCCGGATCTGGCAGCTGAGGGAATTCGCCGGTCTTCAGGGCTCGCCCGTCGCGTGGCACGAGATGACGATCATCGACGACAAGGGCGGCATGGGGATTACGTCCACCCAGTTCCAGAAACTCTATCCACCACGTGGCGGTGTGCCGCCACAGGCCGCGCATCGGCGCCGCTAGCGACCCGGCTTCGCGTCCCCCGATGAAACTGCCCCACCCGCCCGCGCCGACAATGTGACGGCGGTGCGCCACCGCACGCCCGCAGCGCGATTCCGTGCCCTACACTCAAAGGCAGCAGCGTTCACAAGATGCTGCGCCGCACAGGACACCGCGAACCACAAGGGAGCAACCTCAAGGGGACAACCACATGGGCACTGTTGCGCGTTTTGAAATCGGCTTTACCCGCTACCTCTCCCCCGACGGCTCGCCCGAGCCCGACCTTCCCGACTTTGCCCGCGATCCGGCCACCCTGCTGCCGCTCTATCGCGCCATGGTGCTGACCCGGCAGTTCGATCTCAAGGCCATCGCGATGCAGCGCACCGGCCAGATCGGCACGTTCGCGTCCGCGCTGGGCCAGGAAGCGATCGGCGTCGGCGTGGCCACGGCAATGCGCCGCGACGACGTGCTGGTGCCGTCGTACCGCGATCATGCCGCGCAGTTTGTGCGGGGCGTCACGATGACGGAGAGCCTGCTGTACTGGGGTGGCGACGAGCGCGGCAGCGCGTTTGCCGCAGTGCCATATGACTTCGGCAACTGCGTGCCGATCGGCACCCAGGTTGGCCATGCGGCCGGCGTGGCCTACACGTTCAAGCTGCGCCAGGCGCCGAACGTGGCCGTGTGCATCCTCGGCGACGGCGGCACCTCGAAGGGTGACTTCTACGAAGGGATGAACATGGCCGGCGCGTGGCACGTCCCACTGGTCATCGTTATCAACAACAACCAGTGGGCCATCTCGATGCCGCGCGCCAAGCAGACGGCGGCGGCGACGCTGGCCCAGAAGGCGATCGCGGCGGGCATTCCTGGCGAACAGATCGACGGCAACGACGTGATTGCCGTGCGGCAGCGCGTTGGCGCGGCCATCGAACATGCGCGCCACGGCGGCGGGCCGACATTGATCGAGGCGGTGAGCTACCGCCTGGGCGACCATACGACAGCCGATGATGCGTCGCGCTACCGGGACGAGGCATCGGTCAAGGAAGCCTGGCGCTGCGAGCCCATTATCCGGCTGCGAGACTACCTGGCCCGCCTCGGCGCCTGGGACGCCGCGCAGGAAGAGGCGCTGATCAAGGAATGCCAGCAGGCCGTTGGCGCGGCCGTGCAGGCCTACCTTGCGCTGCCGCATCCCGATGCATCGGCGATGTTCGATTGCCTGTATGAAACGCTGCCAGACGCCATGGCCGAACAACTCGACACCGCGCGGCAATACGACGCCTCTGGCAAGACCGACACCTCGGGAGCCCATCATGGCTGAACTGCATATGGTGGAAGCCGTCAACCTGGCCCTGGCCCATGCCCTGGCCAACGATCCCGACGTGGTGCTGCTGGGCGAGGACATCGGCGTGAACGGCGGCGTATTCCGCTCGACCGTGGGGCTGCAGTCGCGCTTCGGCGAGGCCCGCGTCATCGACACGCCACTGGCCGAGGGCGCCATCGTCGGCGCGGCCATCGGCATGGCGGCGATGGGGCTCAAGCCCGTCGCGGAGATCCAGTTCGCCGGCTTCATCTATCCGGCGATCGACAACATCCTGAATCACGCGGGTCATATGCGGCACCGCACACGCGGCCGGATCACGTGTCCGATGGTCGTGCGCGCGCCGAGCGGCGCGGGCATTCACGCGCCCGAACACCATTCCGAAAGCCCGGAGGCCCTGTTCGCGCAGATGCCGGGCATCCGCGTGGTCATGCCTTCATCGCCGGCGCGCGCCTACGGGCTGCTGCTTGCGGCGATTCGCGACCCGGACCCGGTGATCTTCCTGGAGCCCACCCGCCTGTATCGGCTGTTCCGGCAGGAGGTCGCCGACGACGGCCAGGCGCTGCCCCTCGACGCCTGCTTCACGCTGCGCGAGGGCACTGACCTCACGCTGGTGAGCTGGGGCGCGATGTTGCGGGAAACGCTGGCCGCAGCCGATGTGCTGGCCGACGAAGGCGTTTCCGCGGCAGTGATCGACGTGGCCACGCTCAAGCCGCTGGACATGGAGACCATCCTGGAGTCGGTTGCGCAGAGCGGCCGATGCGTGATCGTGCATGAAGCACCGCGCACCGCCGGCCTGGGCGCGGAGATCGCCGCCAACCTGGCCGACGCGGGACTCTATTCGCTGAGCGCCCCGGTGCAGCGCGTGACGGCGCCTGACACGGTGGTGCCGCTGGCGCGACTCGAACACAGCTACATGCCGTCGGTGGCGCGGATTGTCGACGCGGCGCGACGCGCGCTGGAAGCAGCCTAGCCAAGGAGAGATAGCGATGCGGATCTTCAAGCTGCCCGACCTGGGCGAAGGCCTGCAGGAAGCGGAAATCGTCAACTGGCATGTGAAGCCCGGGGACATCATCGCAGCCGACCAGCCGCTGTTGTCGGTGGAAACAGCCAAGGCCATCGTCGAGATCCCCTCGCCGTTCGCCGGGCAGGTTGCGAAGCTCTTTGCGCAGCCCGGCGACATCGTCCACCTGGGCGCGCCGCTGGTTGGCTTCGAGGGCGCGGGAGCGTCCGACGATGCTGGCACGGTGGTAGGCGCCGTGAAGGTCGGCACGCATGTGGTCAATGAAGGCGTCACGCGCGTAGGCGCCGCCGGCATTCCCGGCGGACACGGCATCAAGGCCACGCCGGCCGTGCGCGCGCTGGCGCGCAAGCTGTCGGTCGACCTGTCGATGGTCACCCCATCCGGCCATGATGGTGTGATCACGGCCACCGATGTGCAGCGCGTGGCCACCACCCTGGCGGACGTCGGCGCGCCGGACGTGCTGCGCGGTGTGCGCCGCGCAATGGCGCAGAACATGGCGCGCGCGCAGAGCGAAGTGGCCGCGGCCACGGTCATGGACGATGCGGACCTGCACGCGTGGCAGGCGACCGGCGCATCGGTGACCGGTCAGGACATCACGATCCGCCTGGTGCGCGCGCTGGTGGCCGGCGTGCGCGCGGAACCGGCGCTCAACGCGTGGTACGAAGGCAGAACCGGCAGACGCCACCTGCTCGAGCGGATCGACGTGGGCATTGCGGCGGACCTGCCGGAGGGGTTGTTCGTGCCGGTGCTGCGCAACGTCGGCAAACGCGATGCCGCCGACCTGCGTGCCGGGCTGGACCGAATGCGCGCCGACGTGGTCGCGCGCACCATCGCGCCGGAGGAGATGCGCGGCAATACCATCACCCTGTCGAACTTCGGCATGATCGCGGGCCGCTACGCGGCGCCCATCGTGGTGCCGCCAACGGTTGCCATCCTCGGGGCGGGGCGCGTGCGCGACGAAGTGGTGGCATCCGGCGGCGTGCCTGCCGTGCACCGGGTCATGCCTCTGTCGCTGACATTCGATCACCGCGTGGTCACGGGCGGCGAGGCGGCCCGGTTCCTGCGCGCGGTCATCGAGGATCTGGAACGGCCCGAGTAGCACGACAGGAGTGATTCCGGCGATACCGGCACGGCCCTGGCCAGGCCGGCCATCCGCCACATGGATGAAGGCCATTTGTCCGTCCGGCAGGCAAACCAGTTCCTATACTGGATTTTCGCCGCATAGACGGCTGCGTCACGCCCCCACCCAACCCACCAATAAAGGAGCACGACCATGGCAATCCGACTTGGCGAGGAAGCACCGGACTTCACCGCCGACACCACTGAAGGGAAGATTCATTTTCATGAGTGGATCGGCGACAGCTGGGCCATCCTGTTCTCGCACCCCAAGGATTTCACGCCGGTCTGCACCACCGAGCTTGGCTACATGGCCAAGCTGAAGCCCGAGTTCGACAAACGCAATACGAAGATCATCGGCCTGTCGATCGATCCGGTTGGCGACCATTCGCGCTGGGTCAAGGACATCGAGGAAACGCAGGGCGCCACGGTCAACTACCCGATGATCGGCGATCACGACCTCAAGGTGGCCAAGCTCTACGACATGATCCACCCCGAGGCGAGCGGCGGCCCACGCACGGCAGCGGACAACGCCACGATCCGCGCGGTGTTCATGATCGGCCCTGACAAGAAGGTCAAGGCCATGCTGGTCTACCCGATGAGCGCGGGACGCAATTTCGACGAGGTGCTGCGCCTGCTCGACTCGCTGCAACTGAACGCGAAACACACCGTCGCCACGCCAGTCAACTGGAAGCCGGGCGACGACGTGATCATCCCCACTTCGGTGTCGGATGACGACGCGAAGAAAAAATATCCACAGGGCTTCAAGACGCTCAAGCCCTATCTGCGAACGGTTGCCCAGCCGAAGTAAGGACCGAAGTAAGCACCTCTGTTAATACCGATGGGGTAGTCCGCACGACGGATAGGAACTATCCACAGAGAGCGTGGATAATCCCCCTCTTGACAACCCGCCAGCCCGCGCCGGTATTGGCTCAAGGTTGATTGCCTAATTTTTGGGCAATCAACCCTGGCGGGGTTTTGCTTGCAGGGGTTGAAGATTTGTGCGTTGAGTCGGAGACCGGAGTCGGGGACCGGCCTGCTGCGCGCTGCTCCGATGCATGAGAAAGGGGGAAAGCTGGACCTCCTTCTCAATGAAAATCCCGACTCCCCACCATCAGCCTCCCCAGCAACGGACTCAGATCCACCAGTTCGTCCGCGACCAGATGACGCACCTCGCCCTGTCGTTGCCAGGTGCCGATCACGCCGAGCAGCGTCGCTCCCAGGACCTCCTTGCGCTGCCGCTCCACCAGGTCTGGCCAGATGATGACGTTGACGGCGCCGGTCTCGTCCTCGATCGAGGTGAAGATCGTGCCGCTGGCCGTCGATGGCCGTTGGCGCACGGTCACGATGCCGCAGGCGCGCACGCGGCGGCCGTTGGCGCAGTTCGCGAGTTGGCGTGCCGTCGCGAACTTGAGCGCGCGCAGTCTGTGGCGCAGTAGTGTCAGCGGATGGCACTTCAGCGATAGCCCCAGGCTGGCGTAGTCGGCGGCCACGTCCTCACCGAGTTTCGGCTCGGGAAGTTGCAGTGCGAGCTCCTGCGGCGGCGCATCGTGCAGCAGATCGCGATGCGCGGTCTGCACCGCCGCGCCACGCGCGTGCCAGCGTGCCTGGCGTCGATGCCCCGCGAGGGATACCAGCACATCGGCCGCGGCCAGCGCGTCAATGTCGTGCCGGTCCAGTGACGCGCGGCGCGCGAGGTCCTCGACGCTGTCGAATGGCCGCGCCACACGCGCCGCCTCGATCCGCAGTGCGGCAGCCTCGCGCATCCCCTTCACGCGATTCATGCCCAGCCGCACGTCGCGGAAGTTCTGCCCTTCCCGGCGCGGCTCCAGCGTGCTCTCCCAGTTGCTGATCGTCACGTCCACGGGCTGCGACGTCACGCCATGCCGGCGCGCGTCCTGCACCAGTTGCGACGGCGAGTAGAAGCCCATCGGCTGACTGTTGAGCAGCGCGCACAGGAACGCCTCGGGGTAATGACACTTGATCCAGGCGCTGACGTATACGAGCTTGGCGAAGCTGGCCGCATGGCTTTCCGGGAAGCCATATTCCCCAAACCCCTCGATCTGCTTGCAGATGGCCAGCGCGAACGATTCGGGATAGCCGCGCCCGGTCAGCGCCCGTACCAGCGCGTCCTGATGCTTCTTGAGATCGCCACGACGGCGCCAGGCCGCCATCGAGCGCCGTAACTGATCAGCCTGCCCGGGCGTAAACCCGGCCGCCTCGATCGCAAGCTGCATGACCTGCTCCTGGAAGATCGGCACACCCAAGGTGCGGCCCAGCACGCGGCGGATCACGTCGTCGAAGTAGGTCGGCAGCTTGCGGGTGAGGCGAAACGCTTCGCGCCGCTTCAGATACGGATGCACCATGCCGCCCTGGATCGGCCCCGGCCGCACGATGGCCACTTCCACCACGAGGTCGTAGTACTTCCGCGGTTGCAGCCGCGGCAGCATCGATTGCTGCGCGCGCGATTCGATCTGGAACACACCGATCGTATCGGCCTTGCAGATCATGTCGTAGGTCTTGACGTCGCCATCGGGCAGATCTTCCATGCGTGTAGGCAGTCCGGCGCGCTCCGGGTCCGGATTCGGGATCATCGTCAGCGCACGGCGGATCGCGGTCAGCATGCCCAGCGCGAGCACATCGACCTTCAACAACCCCAGCGATTCCAGGTCGTCCTTGTCCCACTGGATCACACTGCGGTTTTCCATCGCCGCATTCTCGATCGGCACGAGCCGCGACAGCTTGTCCCGCGCGATCACGAAGCCGCCCACATGTTGCGACAGGTGACGGGGAAAGCCGCGCAACTGCTCCGTCAGGCTGGCCCATTGCCGCACGGTGATGGAATCGGGATCGAGCCCGTAGCGCGAAATGCGGTCAATGAACGCCGCGCCGCCATCCCACCAGGCCTGCCCCTTGACCACCTGTTCCACCACGCTCGGGTCGATGCCGAGCGCGCGCCCCACGTCGCGCAACGCGCTGCGCGAGCGGTACGTGATCAGCGACGCGGCCAGCGCGGCGCGATGGCGGCCGTATTTTCCATAGATGTACTGGATCACCTCCTCGCGCCGCTGGTGCTCGAAATCGACATCGATATCGGGTGGCTCGTCACGCTCGCGCGACAGGAACCGGCCGAACAGCAGGTTGGCTTGTTCCGGGCTGACCTCGGTGATATGCAGGCAGTAGCAGACTAGCGAGTTGGCCGCCGATCCGCGCCCCTGGCACAGGATGCCCTCCTGGCGCGCGAAGCGGACGATATCGTGCACGGTCAGGAAGAACGGCTCGTAGTGTTTCTCCTCGATCAGTTCGAGTTCTTCCTTGAGTTGCGCCTCCCATTCCGGCGCCATGCCATGTGGAAAACGTTCGGTGATACCGCGCTCCACCTCCTTGCGCAGATAGGTGATCGGCGTTTCGCCGTCTGGCACGAGTTCCTCGGGATACTCGTAGCGCAGCATGTCGAGCGAGAAGCGGCATTGGTCCGCCAGCTTCAGCGTCTGCGCCAGCGCTTCGCGCGGATAGAGCCGCGACAGCACCTGGCGCATGCGCAGATGCGCCTCGGCATTTGGCGCGAGGGCCCGTCCACACGCGGGCAAAGGCTGGCCGATGCGGATCGCGGTCAGCACATCGGCCAGCGGCTTGCGCGAGCGGACATGCATATTGACCGCGCCGGCCGCCACCAGCGGCACGCCGGTTTCCGCCGACACCTGCTGCAAACGCGCGCGATGCATGGCTTCGGCATGGCCCTGCAGCAGTTCCATCGCCATCCAAGCGCGGTCGCCGAAGGTTGCGCGGCACCAGCGTGCCTGCGCGCGCAGGACGTCGAGATCGGCGCAGTAATCGGGCAGCAGGACCACCAGGCAATCCGGCATGCCGCGCAGATGCGCCTGCTTCGGCTGCGGATCGGCAAGATCGGATGGATACAGCAGATAGCTGCCCTTCTCCGCGCGGGTGCGGCCCAGCGTGATGAACTCGCACAGGTCGCCAAACCCGATGCGATTGCGCGCCAGCAGCACCAGGCGCGGTGGCGGCATGGTGTCTTCGGGCGCGGCTGTCAACGTGAAGCGGCTGCCGATGATCAGGTTGAACGCATCGGCAGCGGCGGCGCGGGCTTCGAGCACGCGATGACGGCGCGCGGCGGCATCGGGGTCATCGTCGAAATCGTCCGGCGACAGCGCATCCTCATCCTCCGCATCCTCCGCACCGTCCACACCTCCTGCATCGCTCTCTTCGTCGCCGGTGTCGAGGTCGAATGCCGATAGCTCCTCTATCTCGTCGACATCGCCCGCCGTCTGCCCCGCGGCAAGCCGCCGGGCGCTGCGCGTTACCGCCTCCCACATATCCTCGCGCAGCACCTTGATCGCATGATGCGCGCGGGCGGTGCCGGCCACCGAGCATTCATCGGTCAGCGCCAGCCCGCTGTAGCCCAGTTGGAACGCGCGAGAAATCAGTTCCTGCGGATGCGAGGCACCGTTCAGGAATGTGAAGTTGGAGATGCAGTGCAGCTCGACGTAGTCGGGCAGCGACGGCAACAACGAAGACAGGCCGGACAGCACGATCAATCTCCTGGCATCCGGCGGGCTCAGGCAAACAGCCCGTGCAGGAACCAGCGGTATTCGCCGCCGTCTTCCTGCCCGTCGCGCGTGGGATGCCCCGGGCGTTCACGATAGACCCAGCAACGCAGCCCGTCGTCGCGCTCGGCGATGAAGTAGTCGCGCGTGGCCAGGCCACCATCCCACCAGCCGGCCTCGATGCGTTCGGGGCGCGTCAGCATCACCAGCGGGCCCTCATGAACGGGGCGATGCTTGTGAACGCGCAGCGGCAATGGCGATTCCAGCAGCCATAGCGGCCGTTCGGGCGGAGTCGTGCCTCCGTTTGTCGTGCCGTTTGTCGTGCCCCGGGCGGGCGGTTCGTCGACAGGCGCCCATTGATTGGCGCGCTCGGGCCGGTGATCCGCCAGTGGATGCGGTTGCAGCACGTTGTCGCGCCCTAGCCGCGCCACCAGCGTATCGAGCAGCCGGCCCAGTTCCGCCGGTTCGGCACCCGGTTCCGGAAACAGCGAGTCGCTTTGCGGTACGCAAATTTCCATCGCCTCCACGCGCAACGCCAACCCGCCCACCGGCGCATGAAAGCGGATCTTGTCGAGCTTCTCGCGCAGCAACTTCGACAGATGCACGGGATCGCGGCTCGGTTGCGCCAGCCGGAGCGGCACCGGCGTGCTGTCAGTGTCCTCGCCCAGCCGGTAGCGTTCGTGCTCCAGCATCAGCACGCAGCGCGTCACGCCAGCCTGCTGCACGGCCAGCCAGCCCGAGAGCGCCAGCAACAGCCGCTGCGCCCCGGCCAGCACGCCTTCGGCCGACTCCACGCGGCCTGGCAGTTCCATGCGCTGCGCAAACGCCGGCGGCGCCTCGAACCAGGCAAACCCGGACGCGATCTGGCCATAGGCCTGGTCAAGCCGCGCCAGCAATTCCGTGCCGATACGGCGCGACAACCCCGCGCGCGGCAACCGGCGCACCTGCCCCAGCGTGCGGCAGCCAATGCCTTCGAGCCATTCGGGATCGGCCAGCCTGTGCAGGCATTCCACCGGCAGGCGGTCGAGCAGGTGCGTCATGCGGGCGGCACGCACCGCGCGGCGCGCGGGCCGGACAATGCCGCGCGACGTCTTGCGCAACGGCTGACGCGCCAGCCATGCGGCGCCCTGCGCCGTGGTACCGCTGCCAATCTGCGCAAACGTGCCCAGTTGCCGCACACGCGCGCGAATCGCCCGGCACAACGCGCGATGGCCGCCGAACAGGCGCAGGCTGGCCGTGACATCGAGCATCACCGTGGCCGCTTCGGGTTCGGCATCGATCGCCACCGCCGGCGTGAAATGCAGCAACGCCAAAGCGGCCGAGGTCATCAATGCGGACTCCGCCGCGAGATCGCGATCGAGTTGCACCACATCGGCCGACAGCGCCTGCACGCCGCCGCGCCGCATTCCATAGCGCACGCCCAGCGCCACGGCCGGGCCATTGGCCAGCACCACGCGCTCGTGCTCGATCACCGCCACCGGCAGCGCCTGATGCAGCGTTCCGGTATGGGGTGCGGGCCGGGGATCGGCGGACGCACCGGCGGACGCACCGGCGGACGTAATGGCAGACGCACGGGCAGACGTAGCGGCGGGCATACCGGCATCGACCGGCTCAGGCCAGCTCGGCTGCAGCGCGTCCAGCGGCAGGGGGGGGGGGGGGGGCCCGCGCCACTGCACC
>NZ_ANKP01000240.1:0-15640 GCF_000319775.1 Cupriavidus sp. HMR-1 | reverse complement strand
CGCGCCCATGCGGCCCAGACCACCTGGGCGCTGACACCGGCGCCAGCGCGGGGCGAGGTGGTGCGGCGCTTTGGCGAGGCGCTGCGCGCGAACAAGGATGCGCTCGGGCGACTGGTCTCGCTGGAGTCCGGCAAGATCCTGCAGGAAGGCCTTGGCGAAGTGCAGGAGATGATCGACATCTGCGACTTCGCGGTAGGGCTGTCGCGACAGTTGCACGGACTGACGATCGCCTCGGAGCGGCCCGCGCACGCGATGCGCGAAACCTGGCATCCATATGGCCTGTGCGGCGTGATTTCGGCCTTCAATTTTCCGGTGGCCGTGTGGGCGTGGAATGCCGCGCTGGCGCTGGTCTGCGGCAACGGCGTGGTGTGGAAGCCGTCGGAAAAGACACCGCTTTGCGCGCTGGCTGCGCAGGGTTTGCTCGATCGCGTATTCGAACGCCACGCGCCACAGTTCGACGGACTCAGCTGCGTGCTGACCGGCGGCCGCCAGCTTGGCGAGCACCTCGTGCAGCATCCGGCCGTGCGCTTGATGAGCGCGACCGGATCGACGCGCATGGGCCGCGAAGTCGGCATGGCCTGTGCCGCGCATTTCAAGCGGGCGATTCTCGAGCTCGGCGGCAACAACGCGGCCATCGTCACGCCATCGGCCGATCTTGAAATGACGATTCGCGCGATGACGTTCGCGGCGGCGGGCACAGCCGGACAGCGCTGCACCACGTTGCGGCGCGCCTTCGTCCATGCCGATCTGATCGAGACCGTCGCCAATCGGCTGAAACAAGTGTTCGCCCGGCTGCCGGTTGGCGATCCGCTGGAAGACGGCACGTTGGTGGGGCCGCTGATCGATCATGCGGCGGGCGATACGATGGCCAATGCGCTGGCGAGTTGCCGTGCCCAAGGGAACGTCGTGCACGGCGGGGAGCGACTGCTTGGCGACCGCTATCCCCATGCCTGCTACGTGCGGCCCGCGCTGGTACTGACCGACGCGCAGCACGACACGATGCTGACCGAGACCTTCGCGCCGATTCTCTATCTGATGCCATACACCTCGCTGGACGAGGCCATCGCGCTCAATAATGCAGCGTCGCACGGGCTGTCGTCGTGCATCTTCACCGAGTCGCTGCGGGAAGCCGAGCGGTTTCTGTCATCGGCGGGCAGCGATTGCGGCATCGCCAACGTCAATATCGGCACCAGTGGCGCGGAAATCGGCGGCGCCTTTGGCGGCGAAAAGGCGACCGGCGGTGGTCGGGAATCAGGCTCGGATGCGTGGAAGGGCTACATGCGGCGTGCTACGAACACCATCAACTATGGCGATGCGTTGCCGCTGGCACAGGGTATCCGCTTCGACGTTTGATCGGATATATGTGCGGATGTGTGAGTAAAGCGCGCGTATATACATGCGCGAATACGTTGCGAATCGTAACAAGGGTTACAGCAGCTTGACGCTGTATTACCAGACCCACCCGTATAACGTTCTTGCAGGTAGCAGCATCACTACAAGGACGCGGAAATGAAAACAATATTGATGGGTTTGGCAGTGGCTGGCGCAGCCATGCTTGGCGGTTGCGCGGTGTACCCCACGCCGTACGGACCAGCCGTGGCGCCGGCGCCGATCGCTGTGGCCCCCGCGCCGGTCTATGTGGGGCCGCCTGCCGTGGTGGTGCGGCCGTATGGCGGTTACTACGGCTACTACGGCCGTCGCTATTACCACTGGTAAGGCGAATGGTGGGCACATCCCTCGTCCACCACTGGGAGAGGGGTGTGCCTGGCTGGCGTCAGTGCTTCAATCTTCCGCGCTGCTGTTCAGCCCACCCCAACCGGGCGCGAGCTTTTCGCCGATCTCGCGCAGATCGACCAGGTCGAGTACTCGTCCGACCGTGTGGTCGACCAGCTCGTCGATTGTCTGCGGCTTCTGGTAGAACCCGGGCACCGGCGGGAACACGATTCCGCCCATTTCCGTCACCGCGGTCATATTGCGCAGATGCGCCAGATTCAGCGGTGTTTCCCGCACCATCAGCACCAGCTTGCGCCGCTCCTTGAGCGTGACGTCCGCCGCGCGCGTGATGAGGTTGTCGGAAAGGCCGTGGGCGATTGCCGCGAGGGTGCGCATCGAGCAGGGCGCCACGATCATCGCGTTGGCGCGGAAGGATCCGCTGGCGATCGTCGCGCCGATGTCGCGCACGTTGTGAACCACATCGGCCAGCGCTTCCACTTCGGCGCGGCCCATGTCGAGTTCGTGCTGCAGGTTCATCACGCCGGCGGGCGACATCAGCAGATGCGTTTCCACATCGGCCGCCCCCTGGAGCGCTTGCAGGAGCCGGACGCCGTAGATGGCGCCCGTCGCGCCCGTGATGGCGATGATCAGCCGTTGCGGCGCGCCGCCGTTGGTCACAGGCATGATGGGCTGGAGCGTGAAGGCCGTCAGGCCATCAAGCCTTCAGCAGCGATTGCAGTTCGCCGTTCTGGTACATCTCCATCATGATGTCCGAACCGCCAATGAACTCGCCGTTCACGTAGAGCTGCGGAATCGTCGGCCAGTTGGCGTATTCCTTGATGCCCTGGCGGATTCCTTCGTCTTCGAGCACGTTGACCGTGGTCGGGGCGTCTACGCCACATGCCTTCAGGATCTGGATGGCCCGGCCCGAGAAACCGCACATCGGAAATTGCGCGGTGCCCTTCATGAACAGGACCACGGGGCTGCCCTTCACGATCTGGTCGATCTTCTGCTGTACGTCACTCATGATTGATATGCGTTCTGGTTGCGCGCGGCGCCAGGCTGGCACCGCTGAAATGGGGGGAGCGGTCCGGATTTTACCGGATTCGCGCCTTGCCTTCAGGTAGGGGTATTCGGGCCGGAAATCAACCGGGCAGGCGGCCACCGCTGCAGCGCTCGAGCCCGGCCAGATCGCGCGAGGTGAAAACCTCGACAAAGCCCGCCTCGGCCAGCTGCGCGCGCATGGCGGCGCCCTGGTCGTAACCGTGTTCCATCAGCAGCCAGCCGCCCGGTAGCAGCCGCGCGGTGGCGCCCGCCACGATGGTGGCCAGGTCGCTCAGGCCGTCTTCATGATCGGTCAGGGCGTCGATCGGCTCGAACCGCAGGTCGCCTTCCACCAGATGGGGGTCACCCTCAGCGATGTACGGCGGATTGCTGACGATAAGGTTGAAGCACAATCCGACCGGCAAATCCTCATACCAGTCGGAAACCAGGAATCGGATGTTGTCGGCCTGAAGCGCGCGGGCGTTGTCTTCCGCCACCATCAGCGCGCCACGGGAGATATCGGTGGCCCAGACATCGGCGTCGGGGCGCTCGCGGGCGATCGTCACGGCCAGGATGCCCGAGCCCGTGCCCATGTCCAGCACGCGTGGCGCCTTGACGTCGGCAATGCGTGCCAGCGATGCCTCGGCGGCCACTTCGGTATCCGGACGGGGGATCAGCACATCGGGCGTCACGCGGAAGGTTCGGCCGAAGAACTCACGCTCCCCAATCAGATACGCCATGGGCTCCCCAGTGAGCCGGCGGGCCAGCAACGTGGCAAATGCGTCACGTTTGGGTGCGTCCAGGTGGTCGTTGTCACGCGTGATCAGCTGCGTGCGCGTGAATCCAGTCACATGCGAGAGCAGCATGCGGGCCTCCAGCACTGGCAGGCCGGCGATGGCTGCGAGGGTCAGGGCCTCGCGCAGCGTGGGGGCGGGCGGCAGCGCGCCCTGAGGATTCGGGGACATCGGCTTACTACTGACTTCGACCATCTGGGGAACCGGTACGCCAGTTTGCAAAAAACCCCGTCGGAACATCCCGACGGGGTTTTGCGCGGCATTTTGTGATTAGCGCCTAGTGTAAGCCGATTCCGGCCCCGCCGCGCGCTGAATCACGTAGGGGATTTACTTGTTGACGGCGTCCTTGGCCTTGTCGGCGGCGGAGTTGACGGCGTCCTTGGCTGCATCCTTGGCGGCGGACATCGCGCTGCCGGCATCGGCCTTGGCCTTGTCGGCGGCAGCCGAGACATCGGCGGCGGCATCGCTGGCGGCAGCCTTGGCGGCATCCGCGGCATCCGATGCGGCGGCGGCTGCGCTGCTGGCGGCGGCCTTGGCCGAGTCCGCTGCGTTCTGCATTGCGGCGTCGGTATTCGTTTGCGGAGCCTCTTCCTTCTTGCCGCAGGCGGTCAGGGCGGCGGTGATCATCAGCAGAGCGAGCAGTTTTTTCATGATTTCATCCTTGTATGTCTGTTGGAGGAGTGAACTTCCATCCAGACTTCGGAACCCTTGAGCCTTGAAAGTGACGCATCGGGGTGGTCTGGTCGAAATCGATTATAGACAGTGCGTCTTTCCCGGCTAGTGCTGTTTCAAGCATTTACCTCAGTTACATATTCAGGATTCCTCACCCAGGGCGGCCAACTGGTCGGCCTGGTGCTCGGCGGAGAGTGCGGAAATCAGCTCGTCGAGGTCGCCATCCATGATCATGTCGATCTTGTAGAGCGTCAGGTTGATACGGTGATCCGTCACCCGGCCCTGCGGGAAATTGTAGGTGCGGATGCGGTCGCTGCGGTCGCCAGAACCGATCAGGTTGCGGCGCGTGCTGGCCTCCTTGGCCTGCGCCGCGCGGAGCTGCATGTCCTTGATGCGCGCTGCCAGCACTTTCATCGCTTTTTCCTTGTTGCGATGCTGGCTCCGGTCGTCCTGACATTCGACCACGATGCCCGTCGGCAGGTGGGTCAGGCGCACGGCGGAGTCGGTCTTGTTCACGTGCTGGCCGCCCGCACCCGACGCGCGGAACGTGTCAACGCGCAGATCCGATGGGTTGATCTCGACTTCCCCAACCTCGTCCGCTTCCGGCATGACGGCCACGGTACAGGCCGACGTATGGATGCGACCCTGCGATTCGGTGGCCGGCACACGCTGCACGCGATGGCCGCCCGACTCGAACTTGAGCCGGGAAAACGCGGCATCGCCAGCGATCCGGACGATCACTTCCTTGTAACCGCCAAGGTCCGAGGGCGACTCGCTCATGATCTCGACCTGCCAGCGTCGACGTTCCGCATAACGCGTGTACATGCGGAGCAGGTCGGCGGCGAAAAGCGCGCTTTCCTCGCCGCCAGTGCCGGCGCGGATTTCGAGCAACAGGTTGCGGTCGTCGTTCGGATCCTTCGGCAGCAACAGGGTCTGCAGCGAGTTTTCGAGTGACTGGAGACGCTCGCGAGCCGCGTCGATTTCATCGGCCGCAAACTCCTTCATCTCTGGGTCGTCGAGCAGCGCCTGCGCCGTGGCCAGGTCGTCCTGGGCCTGGCGATACTGGCCGTACTGCTCCGCCACCGGCGACAGCTCGGCATGTTCGCGCGACAGTTTGCGGTACTGGTCCATGTTCGCCGTCGCGTCTTCGCGGGCGAGCAGGGCGTTGACTTCATCGAGTCGTTCGGCCAATTGGTCGAGCTTGGTGGAGATGCTGGCTTTCATATTGGCGGAGGAATTCGGAGTCGCAGGGGGGGCATTGGCGGGCCGCGCGGATCGACACGCGGATGCCGGACGCTGGCGCGCGCCAGCGTTGAAGCAGGGAGCGGCTAGCGCTCGGAGTGGCTGCTGTGGCGGAACAGGCCCGGTACCAGGCGCAGCAGCGCCTCGCGGTCCTCGCCCTGGGTGTGGTTCAGCGCGTGGGTCGGGCCGTGCAGGAACTTGCGGGTCAGCGCGCCGGAGAGCGCCTCGAGCACGGCCGCGGGGTCGTCACCGCGCGCCAGCATCCGGCGTGCGCGTTCGACTTCGGCCTGGCGGATCGCCTCGCCCTGCGATTGCAGTTCGCGGATGACGGGCACGACGCTGCGCGTCTCCAGCCAGTGCATGAAATTCAGCACGCGGGAATCGATGATGGCCTCGGCCTGCGCCACGGCAGCCTGACGCAGCGCGTTGCCTTCGCGCACGACGGCGCCAAGGTCGTCGACGGTGTACAGGAACACGTCGTCCAGGCGTGCGACTTCGGGCTCCACGTCACGCGGCACGGCAAGATCGACCATCATGATCGGGCGATGCTTGCGGCGCTTGACCGCGCGTTCGACCGCGCCCAGGCCGATGATCGGCAGCGAGCTCGCGGTGCAGGAGACGACGATGTCGAATTCGTGCAGACGGTCGCCAAGGTCCTGCAGGCGGATCGCCTGGGTGGTCAGCCCCTGCCCGGACAACTGTTCTGCCAGCTTCTCGCCGCGCTCGACCGTACGGTTTGCCACCACGATCTGGCGCGGCATCTGCGCGGCGAAGTGCGTGGCGCACAGTTCGATCATCTCGCCGGCGCCGATGAACAGCACGCGCTGCGTCGAGACGCTCTCGAAAATGCGCTGCGCCAGGCGAACCGCCGCGGCCGCCATCGACACCGAATGCGCGCCGATCTCGGTCTGGCCGCGGACTTCCTTGGCCACCGCGAACGTGCGCTGGAAAAGCTGGTTCAGGTACGTGCCCAGCGCGCCGGCCTCACCGGCGGTGCGCACCGCATCCTTCAACTGCCCCAGGATCTGCGTTTCGCCGAGCACCATCGAGTCCAGGCCGCTGGCCACGCGAAACGCATGGCGCACGGCTTCCGACTGGGGCAGTGCGTACAGGTGCGGTGCCAATTCCGAAGCGGGGACGTTGTGATGCTGCGCCAGCCAGCGCAGCGTGTGCTCGAAACCTTCCTCGCCCGGCTTCAGCACGTCGGTCGCGCAGTAGATCTCGGTGCGGTTGCAGGTGGAGAGAATGGCGGCTTCGGTACCGTTGCGACCCGAGAGGTGGGTGCGCAGCGCGCCAAGCGCGGGTTTGATCTGCTCAAGCGGAAACGCCACACGTTCGCGGAGCGAGACGGGTGCCGTGGTGTGATTGATACCGATCGCGAGCAGTTGCATTTGTGGGGTTTGCGTGCCATCCGGAACTTCGCCGGAAGCGATGGTCATTATACCGCTCGCCTGCGGGGTTGCAGGGAATCGAGGCGATTTGTTCCACCTGCAGTATTGTTATGCCGTGGCCGCTGGAAAGTGGCCGAAACGACACGAATGACACGGAGGAAGCGGATGCTCGGCTTGGCGGTGGTGGGCGCAGTGGTTGGACTGGCGGGGCGGCAGATGCATCCGTCCGGACGCGTCGTCAGCCTGCCAGCCGCGCTGGTGCTGGGCGTGGCGGGTGCGCTGGCCGCTTTCTACACCGGACGCGCGGCGCATTTGTTCACCGATGGCCAACTGCTTGGCTGGGGTGCGGCGATCATCGGCGCGGCCGTGCTCGTGGGTGTCTGGGGTGTTGCGCGTCCGCGTCGGTAACGGGTGAACAGACAAAAAAGTCAGGAATCTCCGAGCGATTTTGTCGGGATTCAAGCCTTTGCATCAAGGAATCGACGCAGGATCGCCCCGGAGTAGTGACTGGCGACGTCACGTAAAAATGACGAAAAATCCACATGCGCGGTGTCGTCGGCCCGGTCCGAGATCGTTCGCAGCAGCGCGTAGGGCACGCCATATTCGTAGCAGATCTGCGCCAGGGCGGCGCCTTCCATTTCCACAGCCTGCAGCGCCGGCAATTGCTCGCGCAATCCGCTGACCGCCGCCGGCGAGCCGATGAACTGGTCGCCGCTGGCGATCATCCCCACGTGCAGGCGCGGATCGCGCACCCCGAAGCGAGCCAGCACGCCATCCGGGACTTCAGTGGCCAGATCTTGCCGAAGGAAGTCCTCGGCGGCCTGGCGCAAAGCACCGGTGAGGCCGGGATCGGCCGGGAATTCGGTCCGGGCGAGCAACGGCACCTCGTGGCGCGGGAACAGCGGCCGGGCGTCCAGATCGTGCTGGACGGTGCGGTCGGCCACCACGATATCGCCCACCCGAACCTCCGGGCCGACACCGCCGGCCAGGCCGGAGAAGACGATCTCATTCACACCGAACTCGCGGATCAGCGTGACAGTCGTGGCCGCCGCGGCCACCTTGCCGATCCGTGCCAACACCAGCACCACCGGCTGGCCGTGCAGCGTGCCGCTGTAGTAATCGCGCATCCCGATCGTGCGCTTCGTGGCGCGCGCGTCCTCGTGGCGCATGGCGGCGATCAGCCCGTCGACTTCATCGTGGAGGGCGGCAAGAATGCCGAGGGTCATGGCAGGCAGGGCGGAAAACGCGGGAAACGGAGAGAGCGCCAGCATACCGGTGTGCCAGCGGGGGCGAAAGGCCCGCGCGCCGTGCATATCAATTGGTCATCAATTGGTGACAGCCATGCGTTGGCCGAGCGCGTTTTTGTTACATTGCGATCCATGCCGACATTCGGGAGATCGACGGTTTGGAAACCTTCTCAAATCGCCGCGCCGCGCAGCAGGCGCTTGCTGACTGGTGTGCCCAGGGTCGCCTCGATGCGGCGGACCTGAGCACGGCCTGGGCGCCGACGCTGCCCGATCGCATGGACTGGCGCCGCTGGCTCGACCGCGCGCTGCTGATACTGGGGACGGCGCTGCTATGCGCCGGCGTGATCGTCTTCTTCGCCTTCAATTGGGCGGCACTCCACAAATTCACCAAGTTCGGGCTGCTGGCGGCATTGCTGACCCTGCTGGCTGGCTTTGCCTCGTTGCGCCCGACCGACGATATGGCGGGTCGCGCCGCGTTGGGCGGCGCGCAGATCATGTCCGGCGTGCTGATGGCCGTGATCGGTCAGACCTACCAGACCGGCGCCGATGCCTGGCAGCTCTTCGCGCTCTGGACGCTGCTGGCGCTGCCCTGGGCGCTGGCCGCACGGGCTGCGCCGCATTGGTGGATCGTGCTGGTTGTCGGGAACGTGGCGCTGCTGCGATATGGCAGTGTGCGACTTGGCGTGGGCGGCATGTTCGAGTTGCTGTTCTCGGCGGACCATGCGCGCGAAACGATGCTGTTCCTGCTGGGCGCCGCGGTGGTCCAGTTAGCGCTCTGGTACGTGCTGGCCGCCCGCGCGGGTAGCTGGGGCTTCCGGGGTGTCACCGGTCCCCGGCTGATCGGCATCCTGGCTTGCGCCTATGCGGGCTGGGTTGGACTGATGAGTCTGCTGACCAGCCATGTCGAAGGCTCCGGCCTGCTGATCAGCGCGGTGGCGCTGGTCGCGCTTGGCGCGTGGTTCCGCTGGCGCGCTTTCGATATCGTCGTGCTGAGCCTGATTTGCCTGACCGGCATCGGCGTCATCATCTCGGCGGTGGGCCGCTGGCTGATCGATGCCTATGGCGATTTCGGATCGTTCCTGTTGCTCGCGCTGCTGACGGTCGGCCTGGCCGTCGTCGCTGCTACGTGGCTGCTGCGCGCATGGCGCGAAAAGAGCGGGAGGACGGCATGAGTACCGAACCATTCGAACGCCTGCTGTGGCAGCAACTTGCCGCTCGCGGTGCCGTGCAGGGCGATTTCACGCCCGCGCTTCGCATGCCGTGGCCGATTCGCTTGTTGATGGGCGCGGCGGGCTGGCTCGGCGCGCTGTTCGCCCAATTGTTCCTGCTGGGCTCCGTGTTCGCCGTGACGCGGGGCAACGGCCCCGCTATCGCCATCACCGGGTTGCTGATGATTGGCGCGGCGATCCTGATGTATCGGACCACCAGTCAGGACAGCGCACGCATCGCGCTGGGCCAGTTCGCGCTAGCCGCGAGTCTGGGCGGACAAGGCATGGTGATCGTTGGCGTGGGCGAGAGCCTCGGTATCGATCGGCTTTCGCAGACCGCTGTGTTCTGGCTGGGTGTGACCGCGCTGGAAGCCGTGCTGTTCGTGATCGTGCCGAACCGGCTGCATCGGTTCGTGGCGGTGACTGGCGGCTGGTCGGCAGCGACCATCGCGCTGTATATCGCGCTGGGCGGCTCCATGCGGAATCCGTTCCTGATGATGCCGCTCACGGTGGGCATCCTGGGCGCGCTGGCGATGGCTGCCGTGATGGTCTTCGTGTTGAACGAGGCACGCATTGCGGCACGCGGGACACATGCGCTCTGGGAGCCCGCCGCCGACGCCACGTTGGTGTTCGGCCTGTCTTCGGCGCTAATCATCACTGGAACCGCGCTTCCGTCCGAGTTCCTGTTCGATGGCATCAGGCATTTGCAGACTCCCGGCAACTGGGTGCCCGGCGTGTTGGTCGGCGTCTGCCTGGTTGGGTTCGCGCAGATCGAGGGCGCGCGCATTCGCTGTGATGCCGGTATTCGTATCGGCCTGATGGTGCTGGCTGTGGCGTTCAGCGGCCTGATGGTGATGGCGCCGGCGGTCACGGCCGGCGTGCTTGCGCTGGCCATGGCATTGCGGCGCGCGTCGTTGCCGTGGATCGGGCTGGCCATCGCGGCGATTCTGCTCGGGTTTATCTGGTACTACAGCACGCTGCAGTGGACGCTGCTCGTCAAGTCGGTCACGCTCGCCGCCGCTGGCGTGTTGCTGCTGGCCGCTCGGCTCGCGCTGACCCGTATGCCACGCAAGGAGGCCATCGCATGAAACGCTGGATCATGATTGGATGGCTGCTGACCATCGCCGTAGCCGTGGCCGGCATCGTCGGCAAGGAGCGCGTGATCTCGCGTGGCGATGTGGTCTATCTGCGGCTGGCGCCGGTCGATCCACGGTCGCTGATGCAGGGCGACTACATGGCGCTGAATTTCGCCATCGGCATGGAAGTGTCGGCCGCGTATGGCCAGGATCAGACCGAGAATCGCCGTGACGAACTGGTGGTGATTCGCCGCGACGCCAGCAACGAGGGGCACTTCGTGCGCCTGCACAAGGGCGAGGCGCTGGCTGCCGGCGAGCAATTGCTGCGCGTGCAGAATGTCGCGTCGCGCTGGGGGCGGTCGAACGTGCAGGTATCGACCGATGCCTGGTTCTTCCAGGAAGGGCATGCCGAGCGCTTCTCGAAGGCGAGGTTCGGCGAGTTCCGGGTGGATGCCAGCGGGCAAGCCCTGCTGGTGGGAATGCGCGACGACAAGCTGGCGCCGATGTAGTGAGCGAGGCGCTGCAAGGGCGCCTCGCCGGCCTGCTGCATCATGATCCCACTTCACGTTTGGCGCGGGACTCTGCCGCCCGCTCCTCGCGGGCGGCAGCAGGAACACCGCGTTGTTGCGGACGTCGCTGTCGGCGACCCCTGCGAATCCCGCAGCCTTTGCCGAAGGCGATACCAGGATGCCCGAAGGGACTTCCTCAGGTTCTTCTTCACGGGTCATCCATGCCGGGAATGTGAGTGGCCCTCGTCATGCGAGGCAAATCCTGAGCAACGCACTCCGGGAAAAGAATGCACTCGTCAATCTACGGCGACCGGCGAACCTGGGCGTTGACTCGGAGTATTCATGAGCCAGGCGGAGCCAGTTCGCCAGCCCTGTCTGTTGCGCTATGAGCTTGCCGAGTTCGTCGTAGAGATCACCCCGCTACATCCTTCGCACCATTCCTCCTCGCACCATTCCTGTTACGACCAAAGGGCAGACGTAAAACCTGTGCAGGCTAATGGCCTTCCGCGACACGTCCTGGCTTGATGTCAACAGGCCCTCGTCATTGCTTCGGAATCATCTGCGCCCAAGTGGGTGCGCCTTGGAAAACCGGATCGAAGAGGTGTTTGTCTCGGAAATTTCCGCATCTCGCGCGCCAACACTTTGCCTACGATCGAGGCTCTCGCCAATACGCATTGGTGCGCTAGCGCAAGAAGCCAGCCACCCCAAAGGCATAACCCAATTCAGACACCGCGCGTGCCTATGCACTCGCGCTCGATACTTTCCATGCGAACTTTTGCTCTCCTGGTGTTGCCGACAGCCCTTGCAATGACCGGCTGTGCTCAGACGCCGGCGTCGCAGTTGTCGCAGTCGCCGACAGTGCGGCTGTGCAATGGCAACACCTGTGCTGATCAGGATCGGCGCATCGCCACGTTCACGCCGGCCGGGCCGTCGGAATCCGATCGCCGCATGGAGGCGTTGGCGCAGAAGGCCGAAGGGAATCCGAATGCGGCCTATGACTTGGGCCTGCGCCTCCTGCGTGGCGATGGCGTGGAGCGCAACACCTACCAGGCGCTGGAATGGATGCGCAAGGCTGGCGACAACGGCCACGTGCAGGCGCAACTGGCGCTTGGCCGCCTCTATCTGATGGGCTTCGAGGAAATGGGCCCTGATCCGGCCGAAGCCGAGGCATGGCTGAGCCGTGCGGCCGCCAAGGGCAACAAGGAAGCGGCGGCGCTGATTCCGCAGGCCCAGGCCGCGAAGAAGGACGAACAGGCGGCGTACCAGGTGCGCGAAGCCTACCGAAAGTCCTGGTACGCGTGGTACAGCGGCTATCCGTATTACTGGGTATGGGGCCCCTCCGGCTGGTATCAGCGATAGGCGGCTGAGCGGCCAGGGATCGACTGTCCGAAGCCAGATTGCGCCCCACTGATTTTTCCCCAATTTCTCTCAATAGGAACACGATTTCATGTCCAATAAGATTTCCTTGCGCGCGGCCGCCTTGGTCGCGTCCCTGGTACTCGCCGGCTGCGCCAACCTCGGAGGCGGCTCCATTAGCACCGGTACGGCGGCGACTGCGGCAACCGGCGCGGCTGGTGGCGCCACCAGCGTGAACGCCAATCCGGCGCTGGAGCGTTGCGATACCCCGCTGGGTACGCTTGCCGTGGATGATGGCCGCGGCAAGGAGTGGTATGCGAGCTTTGGCGCTGCCACCAAGATCACGACCATCGAGCCGCTGATCCGCCTGGCGGTGCAGCAATCGAACTGCTTCGTGATCACGTCCGTCGGCAACAACCGCACGGAAAGCAAGCTGTCGAACATCACCGACAAGCAGCGAAACTCGGGTGAATTCCGCGCCGGTTCGCGCCAGCAGAAGGGCCAGCGTGTGGCTGCCGACTACTACATGGAGCCGGCCATCATCATCGACAACGACTCCACGGGCCAGCTGGCGGCTGGCGTGGGTAGCCTGTTCGGCGGTGTTGGCGCACTCGTGGGCGGCGCCATGCAGAGCAAGGCTTCGGTCGTGACGCTGACCATGTTCGATATCCGTTCAGGTGTGCAACTTTCGATCTCGGAAGGCAACGCCACTGCTACGAACTTCGGCGCGGCAATGGGTGCGTTTGGCGGCGGTGCGGCGGGCGGCCTTGGCGGCTTCTCGCGCACGCCGGAGGGCAAGGCCACCGTGGCGGCCTTCATGGACGCCTACAACAACATGGTCGTCTCGCTGCGCAATTACAAGGCGCAGGAAGTGAAGGGCGGCCTGGGTCGCGGCGGCCAGCTCAAGGTCGGTTCGTAACGTCGATACCCATCGTCGGAACTGGCTGAAACAAAAAAGCCCACAACCTCCAGGGTTGTGGGCTTTTCTTATGGTCCGGGACCTCGGGAAGCGTCCCGAATGGCTTAGACGTTGAACAGGAAGTTCATCACGTCGCCATCGTGCACCACGTATTCCTTGCCTTCGGCGCGCATCTTGCCGGCTTCCTTGGCACCATGCTCGCCCTTGAACGAGATGAAATCGTCGTACGCGATCGTCTGCGCGCGGATGAAGCCGCGTTCGAAGTCGGTGTGGATCACGCCCGCGGCCTTCGGGGCAGTGTCGCCCACGTGGATGGTCCAGGCGCGCACTTCCTTCACGCCAGCGGTGAAGTATGTCTGCAGGCCGAGCAGCTTGAAGCCGGCGCGGATCACGCGGTCCAGGCCGGGCTCTTCCATGCCTAGGTCGGCCAGGAACTCAGCCTTGTCGGCGTCGTCCAGATCGGCGATCTCGGCCTCGATGGCGGCGCACACGGCAACCACCGGCGAACCGGTGGTCTTGGCGTACTCGCGTACGGCATCCAGGTGCGGGTTGTTCTCGAACCCGTCTTCACGCACGTTGGCCACGTACATGGTCGGCTTGGCGGTGATCAGGCAGAACGGGCGCAGGGCTTCCCATTCCTCCGGCGCCAGGTCCAGCGTGCGCACGGCCTTGGCCTGGTCCAGCACAGCCTGGGCCTTTTCGAGCACGGCCACCAGGCGCAGGGCTTCCTTGTCGCCGGCGCGGGCCGGCTTGATGTAGCGGGCCAGGGCCTTTTCCACCGTGGCCAGATCGGCCAGGGCCAGTTCGGTGTTGATGACTTCGATGTCCGACAGCGGATCGACCTTGCCGGCCACGTGGATCACGTTGTCGTCCTCGAAGCAGCGCACCACGTGGGTGATGGCGTCGGTTTCGCGGATGTTGGCCAGGAACTGGTTGCCCAGGCCTTCACCCTTCGACGCGCCAGCCACCAGACCGGCGATGTCGACGAACTCGACCGTCGCCGGCAGGATGCGCTCGGGCTTGACGATCTCGGCCAGCTTGGCCAGCCTCTGGTCCGGCACTTCCACGACGCCCACGTTGGGTTCGATGGTGCAGAACGGATAGTTCTCGGCGGCGATGCCTGCCTTGGTCAGGGCGTTGAACAGCGTGGACTTGCCGACGTTGGGCAGGCCGACGATGCCGCATTTGAGGCTCATGGTAAACCTTTGAAGTCAATGGCTTACGACTGCCTGGCGCGCGGCTTGTCGCGCGGTGGGCGCCAGTCGATGACAGTCGGAAGTGAATTCGGGGAAGTGACGAGCAAGCACGGATCGCGGCGTTGGCTCACGGATCCTGCGCGTGCTTCATGCACGAAAGGGGCAATTGTAACCCTAGTAACCGTAGTAACCCTATCGGACGCCTTGATTAGAAAGGGTTTGGGCCAGACCGCGCAGATCGTCTTGACGGCAATGCCGGCTCCGGGCGGTCGGGTGCGCCTGCCGGGCGGCAATCGGCAAGACCGGTCCATATGTGTGTCCGAACCGATCACGCGGATGGAGCCCCCGTCACGTCGCTATAATTCAGGGATGTCCGGACCTGCCGCATCGGTGTCACGCACCGTCACTTCTTCCATGTCCTCGAATTCCTCTTCCCGCTTCCAGGTCGCCGTGGTCGGCGGCGGCATTGTTGGCAAGGCCTGCGCGCTGCTGCTGGCGCAGCAGGGTATGCAGGTGGCGCTGGCGGCGCCCCGGCCCGTTGCAGAGGGGGCCCGCCGGGGGGACGATGACTGGGATGCCCGCATCTACGCGTTTTCCGCCAGTTCGCAGGCGCTGCTGGAGCGGCTGCGTGTCTGGGAGGCGCTGGACCCTGCACGTGTGCAGCCCGTGCGCGATATGCGTGTGTTTGGCGATGAGAGCGCTGCTGAGACCGATCCCTCGCTCGATGGGGATCTGCATTTCTCGGCCTACGCCGCCGCCGTGCCGCAGCTCGCGTGGATCGTCGAATCTGGGCACGTCGAGCGTGTGCTCGACACGGCGCTGCGATTCCAGCACCAGGTGAAATGGTTCGACGACACGGCCACCGGGCTCGAGCGCGACGTCGACGGTGTGACGCTGACGCTGGCCAGCGGCGCGCAAGTTCGCGCCAATTTGCTGGTGGGGGCCGACGGGTCCCGGTCCTGGGTGCGCCAGCAATGTCATATCGGCACCACGCAGCGGCGGTATCGTCAGCTTGGCGTGGTGGCCAACTTCCAGTGCGAACTGCCGCACCAGGAAACTGCCTGGCAATGGTTCCTGGGCGCGCCGGAGAAGCTGATGGCCGACGAGGAGCCGGCCAACGGCGAAATCCTGGCGATGCTGCCGTTGCCGGGCAATCGGGTGTCGATGGTGTGGTCGGCCGATGAGGCACACGCCCACGACCTGCTCGCGTTGTCGCCCGAAGCGCTGGCCGCGACCGTGGCCCAGGTCGCCAGCGGCGCGGTGGGCGCCCGCT
>NZ_ANKP01000239.1:0-15780 GCF_000319775.1 Cupriavidus sp. HMR-1 | reverse complement strand
TGCGCCAAAAATGCGGCGGGTGCGGTAGGTCCGCGTTTCGCGGGTTACTTAAAAACGGCAAAAGGGGCGGATCGGTTCGATCCGGCCCCTGCTGCGGTGTGTGCCCGATTGTGGTCTGGATGGCGTCTGATGGTGGCCATCAAATGCGCATCGGCATGACGACGTACTTGAAGTTGTCGTCTTCCGGCACCGTAATCAGCGCGCTCGAATTGGAGTCGCCGAGGCTGACCTGCACCTGCTCGCTCTTCAGGTTGGCGAGTACGTCGAGCAGATAGGTCACGTTAAAGCCGATATCGAGCGCATCGCCCGAATAATCGAGTTCCAGCTCTTCCTGCGCCTCTTCCTGATCGGCGTTGGTGGAGCTGATCTTCAGCACGTGCGTATCGAGAATGCAACGCACGCCCTTGAACTTGTCGGTAGTCAGGATCGCCGTGCGTTGCAGCGCCTGTTGCAGTTGCACGCGGTCGATCGCAAACGCGTTCTTGTAGCCCTTCGGGATCACGCGCTGGAAGTCCGGGAACTTGCCTTCCACCAGCTTGCTGATCAGTTCGATATTGGCGAAGGTGAACTTGACCTGATTGGCGGCCAGTTGCACCTGCACGGGATCATCGGTGTCTTCCAGCAGGCGCTGCAGTTCCAGAATGGTCTTGCGCGGGATGATCACTTCCTGGCGCGAACCGACGCCGGTCGCTTCATTCTCGAGCTCCACGCCGCAGTACGCCAGGCGGTGACCGTCGGTCGCCACGGCCATGACCTTCTTGCCATCGACCACCAGCAGCATCCCGTTCAGGTAGTAACGGATGTCCTGCTGCGCCATCGCGAAGTGGACCATCGCCAGCAGATGCTTGAACGTCTTCTGCGGCAGGCTCACGCTGGCGTTGAATTCGGCGGCTTCGGCAACGGTCGGGAATTCTTCCGCGGCCAGCGTCTGCAGCGCAAACCGGCTCTTGCCCGACTGCACGGTCATGCGCTTGTCGTTCAGCGACAGCGCCACGTCGCCGTCAGGCATCGCGCGCAGGATGTCCAGCAGCTTGCGCGCGGCCACGGTGGTTGCCACGCTGTCGCTACCGACGCCGCATTCGGCATGGGTCGTGATCTGGATCTCGATGTCGGTCGAGAGGAAGGATACGTTCGAGCCGGACTTGCGAATCAGCAGGTTGGCCAGGATCGGGAGGGTGTGGCGGCGCTCCACGATGCCGCTCACGATTTGCAGCGGACGCAGCAGATTGTCTCGCGAGGTTTTGACCAATTGCATTGAATTTATCCTTCGTCGTTTGTCGATAGCGACCGCAGGGTTTCGCACAACTCCAAATTCACTTAGGAATCAAGGAGTTAATGTCGCATTGTACCAAGGATAAGCCGCTGCGGTGAAGCGGGGCGAACCCGGCACGGCGCCCGGTTGTGCACAAAATGCCACATTCCGCCGCCAACCTCTGCCAATCCGTCCCGACTCACCGCAAAGCCTTATCTGAGGCCAGATTCCCGCGATCCAACAGTTTACCGGCGCCCGCTTGCCGTCGGACGCGCACCCAGTAGTATGCCAGCCCGGCAAGGCTGGCCCTCGAAATCGTCGATGAGCCGCTTTCGGCAGGCTGCGGCGCCGCATTCGGCGCACGCGACCTGCACGTGTGTCAGCCCTTGAGCGTCTGTTCCAGCACGTGCAACTCGTGATTGAGCTGCGCGTCCTTGCTACGCTCTTCGGCAATCTTGCGCACGGCGTGAAGCACCGTGGTGTGATCGCGCCCGCCGAACAACTCGCCGATCTCCGGCAGGCTCTTCTGCGTCAGTTCCTTCGCCAGATACATTGCGATCTGGCGCGGCCGCGCGATATTGGCGGGCCGCTTCTTGGAATACATGTCCGCGACCTTGATGTTGTAGAAATCTGCGCAGGTCTTCTGGATGTTCTCCACGGAGATCTGGCGATTCTGCACGGTCAGCAGGTCCTTCAGCGCTTCACGCGTGACATCGATCGTGATGTCCTTGCCATGGAAGTTCGAGAACGCCAGGATCTTGCGCAGCGCGCCTTCCAGTTCGCGCACGTTCGACCGCAGGTGCTTGGCCACGAAGAAGGCCACTTCCTCGGGCACGCTCACGTTCTCGGCAGCGGCCTTCTTCATCAGAATGGCGACGCGCATCTCCAGCTCGGGCGGCTCGATCGCCACAGTCAGGCCGGAGTCGAAACGCGAAATCAGCCGGTCGTCGATGCCGGTGATCTCCTTCGGATAGGTATCGCTGGTGATGATCACCTGGGCGCGATTGGCGATCAGCGCCTCGAATGCGTAGAAGAATTCTTCCTGCGTGCGGTTCTTGCCGGAGAAGAACTGAATATCATCGATCAGCAGCAGGTCCAGCGAGTGGTAATAGCGCTTGAACTCGTCAAACGCCTTGCGCTGGTAGGCCTTCACCACGTCGGAAACGTACTGCTCCGCATGGATGTACCGGATGCGCGCGCGCGGGTTCTCCATCAGCATGAAGTTGCCGATCGCGTGAATCAGGTGAGTCTTGCCCAGGCCGACGCCGCCGTACAGGTAGAGCGGGTTGTACGACTTGCCCGGGTTGTTGGCCACCTGGATCGCCGCGGCGCGCGCAAGCTGGTTGGCCTTGCCGGTGACGAAGTTGTCGAACGTCAGGATCGGGTTCAGGCGCGAGCGCTCGTGCACCGTGTCGCTCTGCTGCTGCGCCCCGGCCGGCGCTGCCGGCTGTGGCGACGGCACGCGATAGGAGCGGGCGCTGGCTTCGGCCGGGTCCATCTGGGCCACGTCGATCTCGCCCATGTCCGGCAAATGCGCTGCCGAATTGCCCTGAAGCGGATGCCCGGTGGGTGCCGCGCCGCGTCCCTGCGCGGACTGCTGCGACTGTGAATAGGGCGATTGTCCGCCCGCCGTGCCGCCATAGCCAGCGGGCGCGCCGTTGGACTGGCCGGGATAGTCGGGATATCCAGCCATCTGGTTCGGATGCGCGCCGGGAACCTGCGCGCCAGCCTGCCCGTAGGATTGGCCTCCGGCCATGCCAGCGATGCCCGGATAAGGCGCATGGCCCGCACTCATTGCTGCGCTCATGGCCGGACCCATTGCAGCGGGCGCATCCTGGCCCTGTTGCATCGCTTGCTGGGTATATGCGGCCGCGCGCCCCGATGCAGCGGGGTCAAGCACGAAGTGAACGCTAACCTGCGTTTCCCAGTACTCGCACGCGAGGGCCGTGATCCGGCCCGAAAATTGGCTCTTGACCCAGTCAAGCTTGAAGCGATTGGGCGCGGCAATCCGCAGCGCGTGCGCTTCCTCGTCGAAGGCCACGGGCGCCAACGGCTTGATCCAGGTCTTGAACTGTTGCGGCGTCAGTTCGCGCTCGAGTTGCGCGGCTGCTGCCTGCCAGAAATCTTGCATGTGTTCTTCTAAGTGATCACATCCTTGCGGACGTGTCACGAGTATCGCAACGTACGCGCGCCACGGACTCTGCCCTGCCATGCCGCCTCCGCGTCATTCCCAAACGCGTCAACGACAACAGGCCGTCCACGTGCCCGAGGCATCGTAACGGCGTCGATCAAACGGTATACATGGCGGTATACCAAAGGCAGGAAGTCCGGGTTGTGCGTGCGCCACGCAAGCCCGTGTGGTGTTTGGACCGGGATTGTACCCCCCTGCCCAAGTTATCCACAAAGGATAACCCTGTGGACAAGTTGTGAAAATTCAGTGGATTGCTGTGCACAACCATGTCAGAAGCCGTTCTCGGTACAAGGCAAAAACGACCAATTGGCTATCGAAAACAATGACTTGATTGCTGCCGGTAATGCGTATGGATGACCGGGAATACCCACAGAGTTACCCACTGCGACTTGTGGACAATGGCGCGCCACGGCGACGTGACGGATTCGCCGCCGCCGTCGGCCTCAACCATCGGACGCCTTGACAGTCGCAACGAATATCGGTTAAATGGCGGGTTCTGCGATGCGGCAGGGGATCACGTATGCGCATCGCCGGGTCTGGCCCGTACCGTGCGTGTGAACCATGTGCGGCATCAGGCAAGCGGCCTGATCCCCGCCGGCGCTTCGTCCAATGTGGCGATGCCAGCGGCGGCCGGCAGCAAGACAGAACCAGAATCGTCGGCAAGGCCGCAGCTTTCCCAGAGTCTGCATCGCGGCACAGCCCCATGCGAACCATACGCGGCGGCCAAGGCGCCCCGGCAAATCGCCGGCGCCCGGAAAGCCCGGATCAACCAGAGAGTGCAACATGAAACGTACCTACCAACCTTCCGTTACCCGCCGCAAGCGTACCCATGGTTTCCGCGTGCGCATGAAGACCCGTGGCGGTCGTGCCGTGATCAACGCACGCCGCGCCAAGGGCCGCAAGCGCCTGGCGATCTGAGTGCCGGGCGACCGGCCCGGGCGGTGAACGTCGGGTTGCGCGATTCGCGCTGCCTCGATGAAAGCCTGCCCGGCCAAGCGCCTCGCACTCAGGATGGCCGGGAGCACTGCCCGTCGAAGCCCAGCTTGCCGCTAGCTTTGCCAAGCGTGTCGAACCATGCCTTTCCCAAAGCCGCGAGGCTCACAAAGACGGATGAGTTTTCATCCGTTTTTGCTTTGCGGCCCCGGCGTCGCACTACGCACTTCGTGCTGTACGTGCGCGCCAACGGCCAGGCGCAGGCCCGGCTGGGCATCGTTGTCGGCAAGAAATTCGCACCACGCGCGGCCGAGCGTAATCTCGTGAAGCGCATGGTGCGGGAACTGTTTCGGAGCCGGCAGGCCCAATTCGCGGGCCGCGATATTCTGCTGCGCCTGCAAGCGAAGTTTCCGCGTGCGGAGTTCTCCAGCCGGGTTGCGATCCGCAAGGCCTGCCATGCGGAGATCAGCGGACTGCTGGACGTGGCGGCCAAGCCGCTACCCGTTGCGCCCGCCGTTCCCACGGCACCGCCAACGGCTTTCGCGGATGTGCCCACCACGCCCGAGGCGCCTGCCTGACCACCACCATGAAGCGAATCCTGCTTGCCCTGCTGCGCATCTACAAGATCGCCCTGAGTCCTTACCTGGGCTCGCAGTGCCGCTTCCTGCCCACATGTTCCGACTATGCCCGCGACGCCATCGTGCAGCACGGCGCGGCGCGCGGCACCTGGATGGCAGCGTGCAGACTCTGTCGCTGCCACCCATTCACAAAGGGCGGGTATGATCCCGTGCCTGCAACACACGGGACCGCCGCGGCGCCCCCGGCATCCGCCGCGCCAGGCCGCCCGCCTGTCACGGTCCGGCTTCCCAGACCCTGATTTCCTCCGACCATAGCGAGACATGGATATCAAACGCACCATCCTGTGGGTCATCTTCTCGATGTCCCTCGTGCTGCTCTACGACAACTGGCAGCGCGCCAACGGCCACGCGTCGATGTTCTTCCCGAGCGCCAACACGCAGCAGGCCGCCCCGGCCGGCGCTGGTGGCGCTACGCCTCAGGCCGACGTGCCCAAGGCGAACGCGACGAACGCAGCCCCTGGAACGGTTCCGGCAGCGCCGCAAGCGGCTGCGCAGCCGGTCGGCGAGAAGGTCACCGTGACCACCGACGAGGTGCGCGCCGAGATCGACACGGCCGGCGGCATCCTGTCGCGCCTGGAACTGCTCAACGAGCATGAGAAGGATGGCGCGCCGGTCGTCCTGCTTGAACGCGACGTCAATCGCACCTACCTGGCCCGCTCGGGCCTGATCGGTGGCGACCTGCCGAACCACACCACCGTGTTCACGGTGGCGCCGGGCACGCGCACGCTGGCACCGGGCCAGGACAAGCTCGACGTAGTGCTGACCGCCGAGAAAAACGGCGTGAAGTTCGTCAAGACCTACACGTTCCACAAGGGCAGCTACGTGGTCGACACGCGCTTCGACGTGACCAACACGGGCACCGCGGCGGTTTCGCCGACGCTGTACCTGGAACTGGCGCGTGATGGCAGCAAGGTCGAGAAATCGCAGTTCTACAGCACGTTCACGGGCCCGGCGATCTACACCAACGCCGACAAGTACCACAAGCTCACCTTCGAAGACATCGCCAAGGGCAAGGCCACCGTGCCGGCCGCCACCGACAACGGCTGGGTGGCGATGGTGCAGCACTACTTCGCATCGGCCTGGATTCCGCAGACCGGCAAGCAGCACAGCTTCTACGCCGAGCAGATCGACCCGAACCTGTACCGCGTGGGTATCCAGCAACCGCTGGGTCAACTGGCCCCGGGCGCAACGGTCAGCACCGATGCCCGCCTGTTCGCCGGCCCGCAGGAAGAGCGCATGCTCGAGCAGATCACCCCGGGCCTGGAACTGGTGAAGGACTACGGCTGGCTGACTATCCTGGCCAAGCCGCTGTTCTGGCTGCTGGAAAAGCTGCACGGCTTCCTGGGTAACTGGGGCTGGTCGATCATCGGGCTGACCGTGCTGATCAAGCTCGTGTTCTTCCCGCTGTCGGCTGCCAGCTACAAGTCGATGGGCAAGATGAAGGACCTGCAGCCCCGCATGACGGCCATCCGCGAGCGCCACAAGGGCGATCCGCAGAAGATGAACCAGGAAATGATGGCGCTGTACCGCACCGAGAAGGTCAATCCGCTCGGCGGCTGCCTGCCCATCGTGATTCAGATTCCGGTGTTCATCGCGCTGTACTGGGTGCTGCTGTCGTCGGTGGAAATGCGCGGCGCGCCGTGGCTGGGCTGGATTCACGATTTGTCGGTGCCGGATCCGTTCTACATCCTGCCGATCGTGATGGCCGTGTCGATGTTCGTGCAGACCCGACTGAACCCGACCCCGCCGGACCCCGTGCAGGCCAAGGTCATGATGATCATGCCGCTGGTGTTCTCGTTCATGTTCTTCTTCTTCCCGGCCGGCCTGGTGCTGTACTGGGTGGTGAACAACATCCTGTCGATCGCCCAGCAATGGCAGATCAACCGGATGCTCGGCAAGGGCAAGACGGCTGCGGTAGCCAAGAGCTGATCACCGCCGATCCGACCCCGAACCTGGAAGAACCCGGCCTCGCGCCGGGTTTTTTCTTTTTCGGCGCACGCCCCTAGTCTTATATCTTATATAAGACTAGAATCCCTTTCACCAAGACGAAAGGGGATACGCCATGACCTGGTCCGCCAGCCAATACGTGCAATTCGAGGATGAACGGACCCGCCCGGTGCGGGATCTGGTCGGGGCGATCCCCACCGCCAGCGCGCGGCGGGCTGCCGATGTCGGCTGCGGCCCGGGCAACTCCACCGAGGTACTGGCCGCGCGCTACGCCGGCGCCGAGGTAACCGGGTTCGACAGCGATGCGGACATGATTGCGGCGGCACGCAAACGCCTGCCGGACCTGCGCTTCGACATCGCCGACGTCACCGCCTGGAATGACCCCGGCCCCTACGACGTGATCCTGGCCAATGCCGTGTTCCAGTGGGTGCCAGGTCACGCCACGCTGTTTCCCTCGCTGATCGACAAGCTGGCGCCGGGCGGCAGCCTGGCCGTGCAGATGCCGGACAACCTCAACGAGCCGCCGCACCAGTTGATGCGCGAGACAGCGCTGAACGGCCCGTGGGCGGACAAGCTCGCCAAGGCCGCCGAGGCCCGCACGCCGCTGGCCAACGAGCGCTGGTACTACGAACTGCTCAAGCCGCACTGCACACGCGTGGACATCTGGCGCACGATCTACCAACATCCGCTCAAAGGCGGCCCGGCGGCCATCGTCGAGTGGTTCAAGGGCAGCGGCCTGCGGCCGTTCCTGGCGCCTCTGACCGAGGATGAGAAGGCCGAATACCTGAAGCGATATGAGGCGGCAGTGGCCAAGGTATTCCCGGCCATGTCCGATGGCACGGTCCTGCTGCCGTTCCCGCGCGTGTTCATCGTCGCAACGCGCTAGGAAGCCTCCACGGAACATGGCGTTGGTATCACGTGCGTCGTCGCCTACACTGCAGTGACGCCTTGCAGTCTCCTCTTGTCCAAGAGGCGCGCATAGAGATACCGCCATGAGCCGTCCGCCCGAGCTGCATCGGAAGATGCGCCCTGTCGCCGCCTTTGTCATGCTGGGCGGCTCGGGTCTGCGCATCGTCGAGGCTCAGCTCGACGCCCTGCTGCAACGCGACATAGCGGAAGACGTGCACGCACTGCGCGTGGCCGTGCGACACCTGCGTGCGGTGACCTGGGCCTTCGGCCCGATCCTGCCGCACGCCATCAGGGAGCGCTGGAAGCTGGCGCTCCATGACGTGGCCGATGCCGCCAGCGCCGTGCGCGACTGGGACGTCTTCCTCTCCGAAACGCTGCTGCCCGCCCTTGCCCTGCAACCCGGGGACCCGGTGCTGGTCGCGTTGATCGACGTCGCCCATGCCAAGCGCGCCGAGGCGCGCACGCTCATGGTCACGCAGTTGACGCGCTACCGGCAGGCGCCATTGCCCACCCTTTACCGGGATCTGCTGCACCTGTCTGATCCCAAGACCCGTCACGGGCAGCATGGCAGCATGGCCGCGTTCGCGCGCGGGCGCATCCGCAAAGCGCGCGGGCGCGTACGCGATCTGGCGCGCGTGGCACGCGACGGCCAGATCGCACACGTCCATGCGCTGCGGATCGGCAACAAGCGATTGAGGTATGCAATCGAAGCGCTGTCCGATGTGCTGCCCAAGCGGTACCGCAAGCGGCTGCACGGCAAGCTCATCGCACGCCAAACCGAACTCGGCGGCATCATCGACGACGCCGTGGCGCACAGGCTGATATGCGAATGCCTGGCAAGCTGAGCCTTGCCACCCCGATCATCCCCCATGCGGACGATCTGCGACAATACTGCCCATGACCGTATCCCAGATTCCCATCGCCGCGATTGCCACCGCACCAGGCCGTGGCGGCATCGGCGTCGTGCGCGTTTCCGGCCCCGATGTCGGCGCCGTGATGCGCGCCGTATGCGGCCGCACGCTGCAGCCACGTCACGCCACCTATCTGCCGTTCGTCGATGCGCGCGGCAATGTCATCGATCATGGCCTCGCGCTCTACTTCCCGGCACCGAATTCATACACCGGCGAGGAAGTGCTTGAGTTGCAGGGCCATGGCGGACCGGTGGTGATGCAGATGCTGCTGTCGCGCTGCCTCGAGGCCGGCAAGGACATCGGCCTGCGTGTGGCCGAGCCGGGCGAGTTCACACGGCGCGCGTTCCTCAACGACAAGCTCGACCTCGCGCAGGCCGAGGCCGTGGCGGATCTGATCGAAGCAAGCACGGAGGCCGCGGCGCGGTCTGCGGCGCGATCCATGGAGGGAGAGTTCTCCAAGGCGATCCATGCGCTTGTGGAGAAAGTCATCCACCTGCGAATGCTGGTGGAAGCCACGCTGGACTTTCCCGAAGAGGAGATCGATTTCCTCGAGGCCTCCAATGCACGCGGCCAACTGACGCGCATTCGCGAAGATCTCGCGGGCGTCCTCAAGCAGGCGCGGCAGGGCTCATTGCTGCGTGAAGGATTGTCGGTGGTTCTGGCCGGACAGCCCAATGTGGGCAAGTCCTCGCTGCTCAATGCGCTCGCCGGTTCGGATCTCGCCATCGTCACGCCGATTGCCGGCACCACGCGTGATCGCGTGCGCGAGACGATCCAGATAGACGGCATCCCGCTGCACATTATCGACACCGCAGGGCTGCGCGACGATGCCGCCGACGAAGTGGAACGCATCGGCATCGAGCGCACATGGGAAGCCATCCGCCACGCCGATATCGTGCTGCATCTGATCGACGCGGCGGACTACATCGAGCATGGCATTTCGGAGACCGATGACCATATCGACGATCGCCTGAGCGGCCAGTTGCCCCCCGGGTCTCCGATCGTTCGCGTCATCAACAAGATCGACCTCGCGCCGTCCGTCGGCGCGATGGGCTTTGGCGGCAACCGCCCGCACGTGGTGGCGGCCAATGGGCCAAACCCGACCGAAATCTGGATCTCCGCGCGCACCGGCGCGGGCATCGACCTGATGCGCAGCGAACTGCTGCGCCTGATCGGCTGGCAGTCCGGCAATGAAGGCGCGTTCCTGGCGCGGGAGCGCCATCTCATCGCCCTGCGCAACGCGGAATCGCACCTCGAACTCGCCGAGGCCAGCGCCTCGCAGCACGCCCAGGCGCTGGATCTGTTCGCGGAGGAACTGCGGCTGGCGCAGGATCACCTGAACAGCATCACTGGAGAGTTCACCAGCGACGACCTGCTGGGGACGATCTTCACGCGGTTCTGCATCGGGAAGTGACGGCTTGGCGAGACAAGACCGGTAGCACAAGGCGAACCGTCTCCTGATGTCTTCCGCGAAAACCTCTCGCCCCCTCACCCCCGGTGAGATCGCGCTCGCCCGCAGTGTCTTTGCCGATGACATCGACTACAGGCAGGTCCGCATCCACGCGCGGAACTACGTGTTCTGGCAGGGCGCCGGATACATCATCACGCCAAACGGGCAGATGTACCTCGGCCGAAGGCTGCGTCACTACACAGACTTCAGCGCTGCCGGCATCCAGATCCAGGCGTTCTTCATTCACGAGATGACGCACGTCTGGCAGCACCAGCACGGCGTCAACGTGTTGTGCAAAGGACTTGGCGAGCAGATCCGGCACTTCCTCGGCTTCAACCAGTACCGGTACCGGCTGGAGCCCGGCAAGCCACTCACGGCCTACAAGCTCGAGCAGCAGGGCGACATCATGCGCGACTTGTTCCTCGCGCAACTTGGACAGCCGACGCCGTATGACGCCGCAGCATACGTGGCGATGACAGGCGCACCTGCAAGAGGCCGCTCGATCGGTATCACTCAACTGGACGCCGTTGACTTGGCAAACAATGTGGCAGACCATCCCGGCACGGATGGTGAGTCAGTCCCCAAGGATGGAAGTCAGTGATGGGAGTCAGTCATGCCGCGGGTATCGAAAGCGGAAACGGAAAAGAACCGTATAGCCATTGAACAGGCTTCGTCCCAGTTGTTTCGCGAACAAGGATTTCACGGGATCAGCGTAGCCGATCTGATGGGTGCGGCCGGACTGACGCACGGCGGCTTCTACGGCCATTTCGAATCGAAGGATGCGTTGGCCGCCATCGCCTGCGCGCGCGCATTCGAGGAGTCGAACGCGCGCTGGCGCAAACGTGTGGAAGAAGCGCCTGACAAGGCAACCGCGCTCGCGGCGCTGATCGATGGCTATCTGTCCACACGCAACCGCAATGCGCCTGGAAGTGGCTGCCCGGCGGCGGCGCTGGCCAACGATGTCGCGCGCGAGGGCGATGACAAACCGGTTCGCGCGACCTACCACGAAGGGCTCGAAAAACTGCTGGATGTTCTGGCCAGCGTCCAGCCGGGCGGCAACGCCGCCGCCAATCGCGCCAATGCCATCGCGGAGATGGCCACGCTGGTCGGCGCCCTGGTGCTCTCGCGCGCCACGCAGGGCACGCCGTTGTCCAACGAAGTGCTTGCGGCCACCAAGGGATATCTGCTGGCGCGGGTCAGCCAGGAGTAGGCGCGTTACACTGGCGGCCTTTCACCACTTATCTGGCTCCAGAGGAGCCCGTCCCCGAGATGTTGAGCCGCCTGCAGCAATCCCTCATCGCCGTCGTTGCCGTGGTCGTCCTCGGCCTGTTGTGGTTCGTTGGCAATGACAAGGGGGACGTCGTACCGGTTGAAACCGGCGCCGCGCCATCATCCCAGCCAGCCAGCATCCCGCGCGGCATCCCACGTAATGGCACGCTCGACCCGATCAGCATCGATCCCGAGCGTCCCGCCGACGTCCTGCCCCAGTACCAGGCCGATGGCCTGTTTGCCGACTATCGCGACAATGCAGGCGAGGCCGACGACCGCTATCGCGGCAAGTACTTCATCGTCGAAGGCGTGGCCAGCGGCATCCGGCGCGACGACGGCAACAACGTGTTCCTGGAAATCCGCACCAGCAACCCGGGTGAACTGGTCCGGGCAAACCTGCTGCGCCGGCAGATCTGTGGCCCGGCAGGCAGGGTCTGCGAGGTCGAGGCGCGCGCCACCATGGTCCGGCGTGGCCAGAAGGTGGCCGTCGAATGCACGGGCGCCGGGCAAGGCGAGGGCGGCGTGCCGCTGCTGAATGACTGCCTGATTCGCGGCGGCGCCAATTAAATCGCCGTCCCGCGCGGTGCCGTGCGCGGCACGCGGGAGATTTGCGGCATCAGTGCCCCGTTGTTCAGTGATTTGACCCTGTGCCCGCGCGTCTACAGTACGCAGGCATGCGTGCCGCCAATGTGCCCCTCATCTGGATCCGGGCGGCCGGCGCCCGCGCCGACGCGACTCAGGACACACGATGAAAAGAGCAACGATTGCCGCCACGCTGGCCCTGCTGGCCAGCGGCTGTTCCACCTATCAAGCCGTCACACCGGTTGACCAGGGCCAGGCTGACCCGATCGCCAGCTTCCAGCCCGGCCCCTATGGCGGACCGGCGCAGTTCCGCGTCAACGGCAATCACGTGGTAGGTGCCGATGGCGCGCTGTTCTGCATCATCCCCAATCAGGTGAACGGCAATGCCTATGTGGAGAACTTCGCGGACGCACTGCGCGCGCGCAATTTCGAAGTGAAGGTCCTGCAGCCGTATTCGTCGGTGGCAGCGTGCCCGATGACCGCCACGTACACGGCCCAGCGCCAGACATTCGTAACGCCGTTCCTGGTCTCGGTCGACATCACGGTATTCCGCAACGGAGAGCGTGCCGGCAAGGCCATCTACAACGCCAATCGCAGCGCGGGCGGCATCAATCTGAGCCATCTGATCCAGCCGGACGCCAAGATCGACGAACTGGTCGACCAGCTGTTCCCGGGCCTGAAGCCCCAACCGGTGCCTGCCCAGGCAGCACCGGCGCCTACCCCGGGTTCGCAGCCAGGCTCCGGTGGCGTAGCGCCCGCCGCCTGAGCGAGCGGCATTCAGGCCTAAGAAAAGCGGGGCCGGGGAACGCCTCTTGAGGGGGCATCTTGCCGGCTCGCCGCATGAAGATCGTGGGTTTCTGGCGCGTGGATGCTCCAGTGCTCCAGTGCTCAGGCTTCCAGCCGTCCCAGGCGCACCACGGTCACCCCGGGCCGCAACTGGCGCAGCGAGGGCATCACCAGCACGCAATTGGGATACGGCGTGACCACCTCGGCACCGCCGTTCCAGCCGATCACGGTTCCGGCATCGGCAAAGGTCTCCAGCCCCGTGTACGGGCCGGCAAAGCGGAAATCCATGCTGGTCGCCACCACGGGCTCGGTCACGCGAATCACGCGCTGCGCGGCCGGCAGCGGGCGCAGCCAGCCCGCGGGCAGATCGGCTTCCTCAACGATGCCGGCGCTGAGCAGGAAGCGCGCCGTGCTGTCACGCGCGACATCCACCGCCGAGGTCTCCCAATGCTGGCCACATTCGATCAGCAGCGCATTTCGCGGGCTGGCCGGATCGCCAAAGTCCGCGTAATCGCGCATCCGGCGGCCTTCAGGATGGCCTTCATCGACGATGATGTCGGCCGGGGCGCCAATGGCACGCGACAACGCAATGCCCTTGTCGAGCGGACCGGACACGATCAGCGGCCGGCTCTTCTCGTGCATCGAGTGCAGGTCAAGCAGCAGGTCCACCGTATCGATCACCGGACGCATCGCGCGCGCCCGGCGCAGTTCGGACGAATCGCGCGACAGGTCGTCGAGCACCGCCGAAGTCCAGACCCGGTTGAAGTCCTGATCGACGAAGCGCGACGCATCGGGCTTCGCCGCATCGAAGCGCGCGTAGGCGTCGACATTGGCGAACGACAGCGTGAGCCTGCCGCGTCGCGGCCGCAGCCCATGGTCGAGCAGCCCGGCCACCGTGATCGCGCCGCACACCTCGTTACCGTGCGTCAGTGCATTAATCATCACGTGCGGCCCGGGCAGGCCGCTGTCGAACGTATGGAGGTAGGCGATGCCGGTGTTGCTCTCGGCATACGGGCCAATATCGGGAAATTCGACTTCGACGGGGTAGGCGTCGAAGGCGGGAGCGGTCTGCGTCATCGGGACTTCCTCAGGAGTTACTCGCGAATATCGGCCGCCTGCACGATCGTGCGATAGCGGCTGGTTTCGCGCTTGACGAAGCTCGCGAACTGGGCCGGATTGGCCGGCGCCACTTCCACGCCGGCCTCGGCCAGCTTCTTGCGAACTTCGGGCATGGCCAGTACGGCCTGCATTTCATTATTCAGGCGATCAATAACAGGGCGGGGAGTAGACGTTGGTGCCATCAATCCGAACCATACTCCCATGTCGACGCCCTTGAGCGCCGGGGTCTCGGCCAGCGCCGGCACGTTCGGCGCCACGCTGGCGCGCTTGGCTTCGGTGACACCATAGGCCCGAATGCGGCCCGCCTGGATGTGCGGCAGCGCCGAGGACAGCACCATCACGGCCAGGTCGATCTGACCGCCGAGCAGGTCGGTGGACATCGCCGAGGCCCCCTTGTACGGCACATGGGTGATGTTGACCTTGCCCTGCTGCTTGATCAGTTCGCCGGCCAGGTTCAGCGGCGTGCCGACGCCGGAAGACGCATAGGACAGCTTGCCCGGCTGCGCCTTGGCCAGCGCCATCAATTCGCCAGCGTCCTTGGCCGGCAGTTGCAGCTTGCCGACCAGCACCATCGGCTGCGTGCCGACGAACGTGATCGGCGCCAGGTCCTTCTCGCCGTCATAGCGCACGGCCGGGTTGGTCAGGCGGGCGATCGACACCTCGCTGCCCGAGCCCATCAGCAGGGTGTAGCCGTCGGGATCGGCCTTGACCACTTTCTGCGCGCCGATCGTGCCGCCAGCGCCGCCGAGGTTCTCGATCACCACGCTCTGCCCCAGACGCTTGCCCAGTTCCGGCGCCACGGTACGCGCAACCAGATCGACGCTGCCGCCCGCGGTATAGCCCACCACCAGCGTGATCGGCTTGGTCGGGTAGTTGCCGGCCGCGCTTGCGGCGAATGCACAACAGGCGAGGGAGGCGGCAACGGCCGCGCGCAGCAGGGTCTTCATGATTTCTCCGGGCAGTTCTAGGAATGTTGTCCGGCGATGGTAGAGAGACGCGCAGCGGGAAACATGCGGCTTTGGCAATGTGGATTGCCAATTTGGCAATGGCTGCCTGACTCCCCGCTCCGCACGACGGGTGTATAGACCGGGAGAAGGGACGAACCAGTGCTCAGGCGGCCGCCGCGGCCCGCCAGAACGCCTCGGCCAACGGGCGCATTTGCGCGCGCGGGCGGTACAGGCGGATATCGAGCGCGAGGTCGACGGAGTCGCCGCCCTGAAGATCGGCACGTACCAGGCGTCCCGAATGGAGATCGTCGGCAATCAGACGCGCCGGCAGCCAGGCCAGCCCCATCTTCTGCCGCACCATCTCGTGTACCGACTCGGCGAAGTCGCTGACGGCGATCACGTCGAGCCAACTTGCCAGCTTGCGGCGGGCAATCTCCTGATTGACCATGCGGCCCATCGTCAGCGTCTCCGCATAGGCAATCATCGGCACCGGCGCCGGGCGCGTGCCCGACTTCGGTCGTTGCAGCCGGAAGGTGGGGCCACCACGCGCATCGGCGGCCGCCACGCAGACCATGCGCTCGACACCCACGGGATGGAACACATAGCGCGCGTCGTCCAGCATCACAGGCATATCGTGCGGACTGTAGCAAAGCAGGAAGTCAGCATCGCCCTCGGTGAACATGGCCAGCGCATCGTGCGTGGCATGGGTCGATAGCCGTGTGCGGAAGCCGGCGCCGGCAGGGTCGTCGCGCAGTGCCTCGCGCAGGCCGGCCAGCCATGCTGGCACCATCGAACGCGCGAGCGTCTTGCCGGTGGCGATGGTCAGCGTGCTGGCATCCGCGCGAT